>RFHL01001078.1 GCA_003696875.1 Bacteroidota bacterium
CATGGGTAAATGGGTAAATGGGTAAATGGGTAAATGGGTAAATGGGCAAAATTTGTTGATCCGCTTTTTCTCTTCCAAGTCTCTATGAAACTATTTCTCATATAACCACTCCCCCACTTAACCACTCCCCCACTCAACCACTCCCCAACTTCCCCTCCCATGTTTGACATCGACAAATGGCAGGAAATCCTCGCGACGCTGACGCGCAATCCCTTGCGGACCTTTCTGACCGCGCTGGGGGTGTCGTGGGGGATCTTCATGCTGATCATCATGATGGGAGCGGGTAATGGCCTGGAGGCCGGGGCCTTGCAGGAGTTTCGCGGGACGGCGACCAACAGCATGTTTCTCTGGGCCCGGCGCACCAGCGAGGCCTACGCGGGCTTTCAGCCCAACCGGCCGATCCGCATGACCAATGACGATTACGATGCCCTGCAGCGGCTGCTGCCCGAGGCGCGCATCATTGCGCCCCGCAATCAGCTCGGCGGCTTTCGGGGGGGAAACAACGTCACCCGGGGGAAAAAGAACGGGGCCTTTGAGATCATGGGGGATTATCCCCAAATCCGGGACGTAGAGGGCGTCCTCCTTAATACGGGACGCTTTCTCAACCCCCTCGACATCGAGGAGCATCGCAAGGTGTGTGTTATTGGCACCCGCGTTCAGGAACTTCTTTTTGAGCCCAAGGAGAACCCCCTCGGCGAATATATTCGCATCAACGACATCTACTTCCAGGTGGTGGGGGTCTTTCGGACCAAGTCCACCGGCGACCGGGCCGAGCAGGAAACCCAGCGGATTTACATCCCCTTCAGCACCTTTCAGCGGGCCTTCAATTACGGCAACCGCGTGAGCTGGTTTGCCCTCACTTCCCAGGACAACTTGCCCGTATCGGAGATGGAAGAACGGGTAATGTCTATCCTCAAGCGACGCCACAGCGTCGCCCCCACCGATAATCGTGCCTTTGGCCACTTCAACCTCGAACAGCAATACCAGCGCATCAACAGCGTCTTTCTCGGCATCCGCTTTGTCAGCTGGGTGGTGGGCATCCTGACCCTGCTCGCCGGGGCCATCGGCGTGAGCAACATCATGCTCGTGATCGTCAAGGAGCGCACCAAAGAGATCGGTATCCGCCGGGCCATCGGAGCCAAGCCTGCCTCCATCGTCTCGCAGATCATGCTCGAATCGGTCATTTTGACCCTCTTCTCTGGCTACGCCGGCCTGGTGCTCGGGATTGGCCTGCTCGAAGGCATCGCCTGGGCCATGGATACTTTCAAGATCGAAGCCGGGATGTTCCAGGCTCCCTATATCCAGCTCGATCTTGCCATCTCGGCCCTGATCGTCCTGGGGGTGGCCGGGCTCTTCGCGGGCCTGCTGCCCGCCTCCCGCGCCGTGCGCATCCGCCCCGTAGACGCCCTCCGGGCGGAGTAAGAAAACAGGCTATTGACAGCAAACTCAAACAACGAACCCTCAACGCATAACGCCCAACGCTCCCTATGAAACGCGTCCTCATCGCCCTCCTCCTGATTGCCATGGTCGGCCTCTTTGGCTGGACCGGTTACTATCTCTACAGCAAGGACCAGGATAAACCGGTGATCTACAACACCGAAGCCCCCATCTATACCGACATCATCAAAAAGACGGTGGCCACCGGCTCGGTGGTGCCTCGCAAAGAAATCGAGATCAAGCCTCAGGTGTCGGGGCTGATCGACAAACTCTACGTGGAGCCGGGCGACCTCGTCAAAAAGGGCGACCTGATTGCCACCATCCAGATTGTGCCCAATATGGCGAGCCTCGCCAGCGCCGAAAACCGGGTTAAGGTCGCGGAGCTCAACCTGCGCAATGCTGAGCAGGATTATGAACGCAACAAGCCCCTCTTCGAGGAGGGGGTTATCGCCGCTGCCACCTTTCAGAACTTTCAGCTGGCCTATGAGACCGCCCAGCAGGAATTGCAAGCGGCCGAGGACAACCTGGAGATCATCCGCAAGGGAGCCACGCAGCGCTCAGGCCGCACCGCCAATACCAATGCCCGCGCCACCATCAGCGGCATGGTGCTTGATGTGCCCGTCGAGGAGGGCAACTCGGTCATTGAGGCCAATACCTTCAACGATGGGACTACCATCGCCATCGTCGCCAATATGGAGGAGATGATTTTTGAAGGAAAAGTAGACGAATCCGAAGTCGGCAAGATCCGCGAGGGCATGGACCTCGTCCTCACCGTCGGGGCCATCGAAGGCGAGACCTTTGCGGCTACCCTGGAGCACATCGCCCCCAAGGGGGTCGAGGAAAACGGGGCCATTCAGTTTGAGATCCGCGCCGAGGTCAACCTGACCGAAGACCAGTTTATCCGCGCCGGCTACAGTGCCAATGCCAGCATCGTCCTCGACCGCCGGGACAGCGTGCTCGCCATATCTGAGACCTTACTCATTTTTGAGGGCGAAGATACCTTTGTCGAAGTCGAGCGCGGCGAGCAGCAGTTTGAAAAGATCCCCGTCAAGACCGGCCTTTCGGATGGCATCAACATTGAGATTCTCGACGGCATAGAGCCCGATATGAAGATCAAGAACCCCAATCCGCCCCTGGACGAATAGCCCACTTAGGGGCTTACCCAACGTAGCTTAAGCGGAAGGGGCGCTTGCTGGAGCAAGGCCGCCAGTTCCCGGGCCTCGTCCCGGCTAAAATTGCCGGTGATCATGAGTTTGCCGCCCGAGATCTCCGACATCACCCGGGGGGCACTGTATACCCGGCCATCCAGGACCAGTGCCAGATGCTTGCCGATATGGGCCCGGGTGAGGGCAGCCCATGGCTCGGCTGCCGCCGGATTCATCTCTATGAGGACCTCCCAGGTGTCGGGCAGGTATTCGCCGCGCCGTACCTCCGCCCCGGTCACCGTTC
>RFHL01001079.1 GCA_003696875.1 Bacteroidota bacterium
GTATACCCGGCGCAAAGGCGGCGGCGAGCTTGTCGCGGGTCCGGGTCTGAAAATAGACCGTGGCGGCATTATCGGCGCCGAGCAGGATGTCGCGGGCGTCGGCGATGGTCATCTCCCGGATAGCATCCCGGAAGATGGGGGCGGCCTTGGCGGCCCCGTCCTCCGCCCCGCGGTTGAGCAGGGTCACAAAGTCATCGACGAGCTTGCCCAGTCCCAGGTCGCGCAGGGTGTTGGCGGCAAACTGGGCCTCGGCGGGAAAGGGGATCATCACCAGCGGGTCATTGAGGTAGCCGCCTTCCTGATTGAGGGTCTGTATGGCCCGGCCGGTGCCGGTGGTGAGGGCGTCCTTGAGGCCCTGGATGATCTCAACCTGGGTGGGGTCGGCGTTTTCGGCCAGCACCTCACCGGCGACCTGATAGAGAACGTCGCAGCTGCTGAGTAAGAAAAAACTGCTGAGGGCGATGAGCCAAATGCGTTTCATAAGGAAGAATGTTGGGTTGGGAGTCATGAGGAGGAAGGCGACTGACTTTAGGGTAAAGAGGCCCCGGAGGGCCAAAGGCTGCTTGTCGGAGCGGTTCAAGATACGGGCCGCCCATGAATTTCGAAAATACGGAAATCAAAGAATCTTCCCTATCTTGCAACGGGGAAAGGTCCCGGGACCCTTCTCTCCTTGCTCTTAGGTGATCAGCGGTTTTCCATGCGTCTGGCAATTGTTGTACATCTTCCCCTGCTGCTCTTGCTGGGGTGTCAGGTCCGGACAATGGGTCCCCAGGACCTGGTGGCCGACGCCTACACCAATCGCCTGGTCTCGGCGACCAGTCCCTACCTCCTGGACCAGGCCCACCAGCCGGTGGACTGGTATCCCTGGGGCGAGGCCGCCCTGGATCGCGCGCGGCGCGAGGGCAAACTCATTCTGATCTCCATCGGCTACGCCTCCTGTCACTGGTGCCACGTGATGGATGACGAGGTCTTCGAAGACACCGTGGTAGCGGCCTATATGGCCGACCACTTTGTGTCGATCAAGGTCGACCGCGAGGAGCGCCCCGACGTGGATGCCATCTGCCTGGAAGCCTGTCGCCTGATCCAGGGGGGGAGCTGTGGCTGGCCCCTGCAGGCCATCGCCTTGCCCGACGGGCGGCCTGTTTTTGCCGGTACCTACTACTCGGCCGGGGAGTGGCTGCGCCTGCTGGAGACCCACGAGCGCCTGTATCGCGAGACGCCCGAGTTGCTGGAAGAAATCGCCTCCGGCATTGAGGCGGGGGTGCAGGCCGATGACAGCGTGCGGACCCGGGGGATTCCGCAGAGCATTCGCCCGGCAGAGGTGCAGGCGCTCTTCGAAGCCTTTATTCCCGAGATGGACCTGCAAAAAGGTGGCCGCATCGGGGCGCCCAAGTTTCCCATGCCCGTCTATCACGACTTCCTGCTGCGCTATTACCACCTCACGGGCGAGCCTATGGCCTTGCTGGCCACCGAACGATCGCTCCGCAAGATGGCCTTTGGTGGCATCTATGACCAGATCGGGGGTGGTTTTGCCCGCTACAGCATCGACGAGCAGTGGCGCATTCCTCACTTCGAAAAGATGCTCTACGACAATGCCCAGCTCTCGGCCCTGTATGCACGGGCCTTTCAGCTGACGCGGGACCCCTTTTATGAGCAGATCGCCTACGAAGTCCTGGGTTTTATCGAGCGTGACCTCAAGGGGGAGGCCGGCGGCTACTACGCCTCGCTGGACTCCGACAGCGAGGGGGAAGAAGGTCGCTACTACACCTGGCCCCGCATTGACCTGGATGTGGTGCTGGGGGCTCAGGCCGAGCTCTTTTCCCGTTACTACAACGTCACCCAGGAGGGCAATTGGCAGCGGGGCCAAAACATCCTCTACCGCCGCTTTGCGGATGAGGAGATGGCCAAGGCCTATAACCTGGACGTGATGACCTTCCGGGAGCAGCTCACCCAGGCGCGGGAAAAAGTCTTTATGGCCCGCACCCAGCGGGTGCTCCCGCGTCGGGACGACAAGCAGATCATCGGCTGGAATGCCCTCATGCTGTCGGCCTTTGTCGATGCCTACCGGGTGTTTGGGGAGGTGCATTTCCGGGAGGAAGCGTTGCAAGTCGCCGCATTTCTGGAAGCCTGTACCCAGGCCGAAGACCGCTTGCCTCGCTACTACCGCCGGGGGGAGACGTATGGTGAAGGCTTTCTCGATGATTATGCGCTGACGATTGCGGCTTTCATGGACCTCTACGAACTCACCTACCAGCCGCATTGGCTGGAGCGGGCCAGGGCCCTCACGGTGCACGTGTTTACCCACTTTTTTGACTATGGCACCGGCCTGTTTTACTGCTCCATCCTGGAGCCGGCCCCCTACTTCCGGCGGCACGATCTGGCCGACGAGGTGATCCCCTCCGCCAATGCCGTCATGTGCGGCAACCTGCTGCGGCTGGGGGACTATCTGGACAAGCCCGACTATGCCCAAAGAGGCCGCGATATGCTACAGCGGGTTCGATCTCAGGTGCAGCAAGACCCGATCTATTTTAGCCGCTGGGCCAGCCTGATCGCGAGCGAGGCCTATCCTGCTCCCAAGGTCCGCATCGAGGGACCCGAGGCGCATCGCTGGCGCGAGCAGCTGGACTACTACTTCCTGCCCGGCCTACGCATTGAAGGCAGCCTGCAGGTCGCGAGCCGTCCCGCGGCCGGGACCCGACTGTGGCTGGAGCAGAATCACCTCCCCGCAGAAGAACTGGGTTCAGTGGAGGCTGCCCTCGCCCGTCTGCGCGAGGGGCGTATCCTCCGCAGCCGGCCCTGAGGATGCGTTTTCTCATTGCGTGCCGCGCCGATACGTATTACCTTCGTCGAATATGCCCGGGGTCAACTTTTCAGGGGTTCAGATCGTTTTAAGAAAGAATGCTGGGTGCTGATGGGCCCAGTCTGCCTGCCTGCTCAGCTAACTTTACCCAATTCGCCCCTTTATGTATGATCAACAGATGAGCCACTGATGCGCCTCATCTTCCGCTTTCAATCCTATGCACATCCTCCCGAAACACGCCCGCCTCCTGCCCGCACTGGGCATGCTGCTGATGCTCGCCGCCTGTAAACCCGAGCCGGTCATTGAGGACCGTGAAGGTGTCTTTGAGCTGGTCTTTGTGCCGCAGGCCGGCACCGAGGCTTTCCAGGCCAATACCACCCACCAAAACGCCGAAGGTCGTAGCTATGCCCTCGAAGGCCTCAAGATGTATGTCGGGGATCTCACCCTGATCCAGGAAAACGGCGACGAACTCCTCCTGACCGAGACCTTTCTGTACGACTTTGTGCGCGATGCCGGTAGCAGCAGCCTGAGCGGTGGGGTAGGAGGGAGCTTTGACGTGCCCGCTGGCACGTACCGGGGGATCCGCTTCGGGATCGGCGTGCCCGCAGATCTGAACAATGGCAACCCGGCGGTCTACGCTTCGGACCATCCGCTTTCCATCTCCAATGGCATGCATTGGAACTGGACCACAGGCTATATCTTCCTCAAGGTCGACGGTCGCATTGATTCCACCGCCGCGATGACCGGCGGGCCTGTTCTGGGTATGACCTATCACACCGGCACCAACGAGCTCTACCGCGAGCTGAGCTATACCGAGGCCGAGCACGCCTTTGAGATCAAGGAAGGGGAGCGGCTGGCTTTTGCCTTTTCCCTCGATATCAACCGCCTCTTTTACACGGATACCGACACCCTGGACATGGTCACAAACAACCTGACCCATACCACCCCGGTCGGCTCCGACGCTTTTCAGCTTGCCGAGTACATCACCGACAACCTGGTCGAGGGCGCGCTCACCAAGTTGCCTTTTTAATGTTCCTGCCCATGAAACGCTACCTGATCTTTCTGATGCCCCTGTGGCTCCTCGCCTGTGAAGTCGACAGTCCGCTGGTGGCACCCACCCGGGAGCCGGTGACGCTCGCAGTGCCGGCCCACTTTCCCCAGGCTCCGATCCCGGCCAGCAATGTGCTCACTGAGGCCAAGATCAAGCTGGGCAAGCAGCTCTTTTTCGACCCGATCCTTTCCAAGGATCAGACGCTCTCCTGTGCCTCTTGCCACCCCCCGGAGAATGCCTTTGCCGATCCCCGGGCCTTCAGCCTCGGGGTGGGCGGGGTGAGCGGGGACGAGCCCAGCAAGCGGCGCAATGCGCCGGCCCTCTTCAACGTGGTCTACCACCAGAACTTCTTCTGGGACGGCAGCAACCCCTCCCTAGAAACGCAGATTCTCTTTCCCATTGAGTCGCCCTTCGAGATGGCCAACAAGGTCGACACCGTCCTCAAGCGGCTGCGGGCGCATCCGGAGTATCCCCGCCTCTTTTGGCAGACCTTCCAGGACAGCATCAGCGCCAAGACCCTCACCGACGCCATCGCCTCCTTCGAGCGCAGCCTGATCAGTGCGGGCTCCAAGTTTGACCAGTTTATGGCCTCGGGCATGGACTCCACCGTCTTTACCGCCGCCGAGTGGCGGGGCTACAAGCTTTTTTTCCTGGAATCGGCCGGCAACAACCACGCCGAGTGCTTTCACTGCCATGGGGGCTTCAATTTCGATGATCCCGAGGGCCGCTTCCGCAACAACGGTCTCTACTCCTTTTATCAGGATTTTGGCCGCTACAACGTGACGGGTAATCCGCTGGATGTAGGCAAATTCAAGGTGCCTTCGCTGCGCAACATCGAGTATACCGCACCCTATATGCACGATGGCAGCCTGGAGACCCTGGAGGAGGTGCTGGCCCACTATGCCTCGGGTGGCAAGCCGCATCCCAACCGAGACATCCTGATCGGCAACATTCAGATGACGGAGGAGGAGCAGCGCGACATCATCGCCTTTCTCATGACCCTGAGCGATCCCGACTTTGTCAACAACCCGGCCCACCGGCCGGAGGATTAGGTGAGTGTGCCGAGCGGTTTCGTGTAGGTGAAATGAGAGCCCAGCGGCCCGGAGCTACCGCCGGTACCAGGCTCTGACCAACTCTGCGTCAAGGGAAGTCCACTCCATCATAGGCGTGAAAACCGGATGGCGCTTGCTCAAATGCAATTCGTATTGGGCCTTAGGACCGGGCTGTAGGTGGAGGTCATAGACCTGGCCTTCGTCCAGCCCGATAAAGTGGTGCCCCGTGTCTTTTTGGGGAGGTATCCCTACCGTCTCGAAAAATGCCTTGACACCCTTATAGGCCTTGCGCGCCTGCCGGCGCGTATCAAAGGTGCGGACCATGGTCTCGCGGTAGAGCCATCCGCCCAGAAACTCGTAGGTGAAGCGAGCGGCCTGGGCTTCGATGCACAGGCGGCGGTCAGGCACTTCCTCGACAAAGTGCACATAGTCAAGTGCATTCAGGCGTGCGTATGCTTGATGATATGCGTAAGGAAGGGGCAGAAACAGGTCGTTCTGGGCCAAAAGAGAGGAGGCGCCCAGGCACAAAAAGAGGCAGGTGAGCACGTGCTGTTTCATGCAACGGCTAAGGTAGTACTTTCCTGCGAAATATCTAATGATGGGAGAAAAGGGTAAGAAAGCCGCAGAAGAGGGGTCCTGCTCGAAGGGAGGCGGGTGCGGCTATGACTGAGCCTCCGCGAAGCCCCACTCACAGGATTGCCGCAAGCGGCACCCTCAATACTGCATCTCCTCGCGCACTTGATTGGGTAGCTGGAAGCCGCGCAGCTCCGCTTCGTGTAACAGGTCCAGCGCTTTCTGCTTCTGTCCCATGCGCAGGTAGCAAAAGCCCAGATAGTAGGGATAGTATGGCCGGTCCCCGAAGTAGCGCTCGCTGGCCTTGAAGTAGCGAATGGCCTGTTTGTATTCGCCCTGTTTCATGTAGCTTTGGCCGGCCAGCATACGGGCGTCGGCGGCAGCGGCACCCTGGTTGGCGCGCAGGTACACCCGCATGGCCTGCTCGCTGTACTCCACGGCCTGCTCATATTCATTCACCGCAAAAAACACCTTGGCCATGCCATAGTAGGCCTGTGGGTAGCCCGGGTGATGGTTTAGCAGTTCCCGGTACTGGTTGATGGCCGCCAGGGGGTCTTCCTGCATATGGTAGGCGATTGCCAGCCCTTGGTGCGCCCGCACATTGCGGGGATATAGCCGCAGCGAACGCTGATAGTAGGCGATGGTGCTGTCGAGCTGCCCCATGTCCCGAAAGACTTCCGCCATTTGGTCGCAGGCGTCCACATAGCCGGTATCCGCCCGCAGGGCGGCCTGCGTGGCCGCATGAGCTCCTTGCAGATCGCCGAGGGCGAGTAGGCTTTGGCCTTCCTGATAGGCCGCCAGGGCCTCAGGGTTCATGGAGGTCGTAGGAAACTGGGCCAGGAGCGGGCTGCTCAGCCAAAACGCAAAGAACAGTGAGAAAAAGGTCTTGGGCATGGAGAGGGGTCAGAGGTCGGAAGAGAGAAGTCAGAAGTCGAACAACGAACCAGGAACCATCAACAAGGAACAGCTATTGCAAACTACGACGCTTGACGAGGTAATCGGCGAGGACCTTGTCGTAGGGCTTTCGGACGTCGACTTCGACAAAGTCGATGTTAAATTCGTAGCAGCGCTGCTTGAAGCGGCGGTTGTAGGCCTCCATCATCTCGCGATAGCGATCGCGGATCTGATGGGGCATGACCTCGATCTTGTCGCCGGTTTCGAGGTCGCGCAGGATCACGGGCCGGTTGGGAAAGTCAAATTCCTGCTCGGTCTGCCGGTCGAGCAGGTGAAAGACCAGCACTTCGTGCTTGGCGTGGCGCAGGTGGCGCAGCGCCTTGAAGAGGTCCTCCTCGGCCTCGGCCTGGGAAAACAGGTCGGTAATCAGCACGACAAAAGAGCGCTTGTGAAAGCGCTTGGCCACCTGATGCAGCACCCGCGCCGTCGCGGTACGGTGGGAAAAGTGCTCCTTTTCGGCCACCACCTGCTCCAACTGCCGGAAAATGGGCACCAGCCACGAATAGCGGCTGCGGGCCGGAGCATAGAAGGAAATGTCTTCGTCAAACAGGGTCATCCCTGCTGCGTCTCGCTGCCCGATCATCAGGTATTGTAGCGCGGCGGCGAGATACGCCCCGTACTCCAGTTTGCTGATGCCCGTCTGCGGGTAGCGCATGGAGTCGCTCACATCGAGCACCACCTGGCAGCGGAGGTTGGTTTCTTCCTCGTATTTCTTGGAGAAAAGCTTGTCGGTCTTGGCGTAGACCTTCCAGTCTACGTTGCGTAGCGACTCGCCCGCATTGTAGGGGCGATGCTCGGCAAACTCCACCGAAAAGCCGTGGTAAGGACTCTTGTGCAAACCGGTGATGAAGCCCTCGACGATCATCTTGGCCTTGATCTCGATGTGCTTGAGCTTGCTGACCACCAGCGGGTCCAGGTATTTGATTTGGGTGACAGACATAGATGCGATCAGTACAGGAGCCCAGGCAGGCGCGTGTCGCCTGTGGGCCATCAATCAATGATAAGGATTCAAGGGGGGAAATAAAAACTGCCTACAGGAGTTTTTCCAGAGATTGGATAATCTTGCTGTAGTCACCCGACCGCAGGGAGTAGAAGGTATTCTTGCCTTCGCGCTGCGAAATCAGGATTTGCTTGTCCTTCAGAATGCGGAGATGATGCGAAGCAATGGCCTGCTCAATCTCCAGATGCTCGTGTATTTCGGTGACAGAGAGCTTTTTCTTCAGCTTGAGCAGGTCAATGATGGCAATGCGAATAGGATGGGCAACGGCGCGCAATACCTCCGTTGCCTGCTCCAGAAAATCTATGTCAAATCGGCTGTTCACAAAAAATATCTACATATATGAATGTATCGAATCTTTTTCAAATGTAAAAGGATTTGGCTTTTATTCCAATAGGCCGGTTTTGCCAAAACGACCGGCCCGGCCCACAGATAGGCCGCTGCCTTCGTGGGGCTATTATCCCTGATTTCCTTCAACTGTCTGGCATTCCTCCTATATTTGCCCGCGATGAAAACATGGATGATCCCTCTGATGCTGCTGCTCCTGGGGAGCCTCAGCGCCTGCTGCCCCCCCTGCGAGAAGGGCTTTATCGCCGACTTTGCCCTGCAGGAGGCCACCAATGACTGGTTTGCCTTCCTGAATCAGGACACCCGCCTTTTCGAAGACGAGACGGGGCGGCAGATGGTCTTTACCTACGAGCCGGGCACGCGCGGCTTTGAGGACCTGGAAGAAGACTGCACCTTCGATGAGCGCTGCGGGGCCTGCTGCTATCAGTACCGATCCGCTTTCTTCTACACCGAGCTGCGCTCGGCCGACGGGGCCTTTGCCATCAACCTCACCCTGCGCAAGAACTTCCTCACCCACAGCGTCTTTGACGAGCCCGCCACGGTCGACGACTACCTATCCATGACGCTCAACAACCAGCTCACCTGTGAGCTGTTTGGCATCCCTGGCCAGACCCTTACCCGTACCCTTACGCTCAACGGCCATCTCTACAACCAGGTCTGGTATTGCGAAGCCAACCTGCCCCCCAACGCCCCGCCTACGACCCCGGCGGGCTGCTACTTCACCCGGGCCGATGGCATCGTGGGGCTTACCCTCGCCGATGGCACCACCTGGAGCCTGATCCCCTGAGGTCAGGAGACCTCGTGGGAATGACCGTTCAACTGCCGGCGCGGGTCCGGCGCGTAGGGATATTTCTTGAGCGCCTGGAGTTCCAGGCTGTACACCCCAAATTCCTGCACCACCCGCCCGGCGATCAGGTAGACGCCCGGACCGGCGAGGGGATATTTTTCGGCCTGAGGCGGGAAAATGGTCACATCTACATATTCTCCGTCCCGGTCTACGAAATTGGCGAAGTACATGCGCTCGCCGCGCACGGTGCGTACGGCCTTGGCACAGATGTAGTAGCCCGCCATCTGGATGATGCGTCCCTCATGCTGCGCGAGGTCGGCCGCGACACAACTGCCCTCAGGTAGGTCGGGCGTGATCGCAAAGGGCGAGCAGAGCGGAAAGCCCAGCAGTTCCAGCTCGTCGTAGGCGTCCTCCAGGGCGTGTGCGGGCAGGTCGGGGATGTCGTAGGCGAGGGGTTCGGGGGCAAATAGGGTTTCGCCACGTTTGTCTCCGCCGGGGCGGCCTTGCAGGCGGACTTCCCACAGCAGGCTGGCCTTGGACTTGCCGGTAAAGCGAAAGGCCCCCGCCCGGACCAGCACGCGCAGATTGGCCTCGCCCACCGGCAGGCGGCGGCAAAAGTCCTGCAGATCGGCAAAGGGCCCGTGCGCCTCCCGCTCGGCCGCGATGGCGCGACCCCAGCGTTCTTCCAGCTCCTTGAGATGAATAAAACCCAGGTAGACATCGCAACCGCCTTCCAGGCGGGTGAGGTAGGTGCTGTGGTTTACGCAGGGGGCGTGTACTTGCGCGCCCCAGCGGCGCGCTTCGTGCACATAAAACTCCGTGCGGTAAAAGCCGCCGAAGTTGTTGATCACCGCCACCATGAAAGGGATCGGAAAATGGGCCTTGAGGTAGAGACTCTGCAGGCTCTCGACGGCGTAGCTCGCCGAGTGGGCTTTGGAAAAGCTGTAGCCGGCAAAGCTCTCGATCTGCCGCCAGATCTCCTGGATGTCGGCCTCTGGATAGCCCTGCGCCCGGCAGGCATGGAGGAATTGCTCGCGAACGCGGGCAAAGTTTCCGCCCGCCCGGTCTTTGCCCGACATGGCCCGCCGGAGTAGGTCGGCCTCGGCCAGGTCCAGCCCGGCAAAGCCGTGCACGACCTTGAGCACGTCTTCCTGATAGACCATTACGCCGTAGGTCTCGTCGAGCAGCGCTTCCAGCTTGGGGTGAGCATAGGCAAAAGGCGCGCCCCGGTGGCGCTCGATAAAGGCCCGCATCATGCCCGAACGGGCCACGCCCGGACGGATCACCGAGCTCGCCGCCACCAGGGTGAGGTAGTCGCCGGCCTGGAGCTTGCGCAACAGGCCCCGCATGGCGGGTGATTCGATGTAAAAGCAACCCACGGTCTCACCCGTGCGCAGCAGTTCCTGTACCTTGGGGTCTCGCTTGAAGGTGGCCACGGCCCGGATGTCGATGCGCGTCTCGCGCTGGGCTTGCACGATGTCCACACAGTCGCGGATGTGCCCCAGCCCGCGCTGGCTCAGGATGTCAAACTTGTGCAGGCCGATCTCCTCGGCCACGTGCATGTCGAAGTGGCTGATGGGGAAGCCCTTAGGCGGGAGGTTGGTCGCGGTATAGCTGTGGATGGGGGCTTCGGAGATGAGCACGCCGCCGGCGTGAATGCTCAGGTGATCGGGCAGCCCCTGCAGCAGGCGGGCAAAATAGAGCACCTGCCGGCTCACCTGATCGGGAGGGCTGGCCTCAATCCCTTGCTGGCTCAGCCGGTCGATCTCCGCGCTGGGCAGCCCAAAGACCTTGCCCATCTCCCGGATGGCGCTGCGTGGCTGAAAGGTGTTGTAGGTGGCCAGCAGCACGGCGTGGCTGTTGCGGTAGCGCTTGAGGACATAGTCCAGTACATCGTCGCGGTCGCGCCAGGAGTAGTCGATGTCAAAATCGGGCGGCGCGGCCCGCTTGGGGTTGAGAAAACGCTCGAAATACAGATCCAGCTCCAGCGGGTCTACATCGCTGATGCCCAGGCAGTAGGCCACGAGGCTGTTGGCACCGCTACCGCGGCCGACGTGAAAAAAACCCCGCGAGCGGCCGTACTGGATGAAGTCCCAGGTGATGAGAAAATAGGCATTGAAATCGCACTGATCGATGATCTCCAGCTCGCGCGCCAGCCGGCGCGCGGCTTCGGGATGGTGATCCCCGTAGCGCCAGGCCAGGCCTTCCCGGGCCAGCTTTTCCAGCAGCAGCAGATCGTCGTATTTCTCGCCGGTAAAGGTCTGCCGCGACAGCCGCCGTCCGAAGACGAAGGTGAAGCTGCAGGCAGCCAGCAGATTCTCGGTGTTGGCGATCAGGCGCGGGTAGGCCTCGAAGGCGCGCACCAGGGCATCGGGGGAGATAAATCCCTCATCCTCACCGGCCTGTTGCCGGTTGAGAAGCTTGCTGATCAGGATGTTGTGGTCGGCGGCACGCAGCACCTGATGAATCTTGCGCCCGCGGGCATCGGCA
>RFHL01001080.1 GCA_003696875.1 Bacteroidota bacterium
ATAGAGAATGGGCAGGCGCATCTCGCGCCCGTATTGTTTGAGGTATGCCCGCAGACCGGCATCGACCTCATAAGGGATTTTTTTCTCTAGAATGCGAGCCATAAATGGAGCTTCAAAAAATTCAAGGCAGGAGGTGAGACCCCTGACCTTTTTGGATGTTTCAGACCATATCTCCTATCGAGCATCTCATCTATCCCACCCGCATCGGCAAGATGCAGGGGGATTTAGCCCAGTCTCGCATGCGGGATCGCCTCTAAATATCAACTCCATAATACGCCTTCTTGGCAGAACTTCAAAGGACTGGAGCGGGATCATCCGGTCCGGAGACTTGGGTCATTGGAGGGGTAGGGGAGAATGAATACATTCTGAGTCCGGCCGGCAAAGGGGCGGCCGGGATCTAACGCCTGTACCCTATGGTCCGCAAAAACGTTCTCATTCTGGGCGCCGCCGGGCGCGACTTCCACACCTTCAACACCCTGTATCGCGACAACGATGCCTACCGGGTGGTCGCCTTCACCGCCACGCAGATTCCCCACATCGACGGCCGCCGCTATCCGGCGGCGCTGGCGGGTGATCTGTATCCCGAGGGGATCCCTATCGTGGACCAGGCCGAGTTGCCCCGCCTGATCCGGGACGAAAGCATCGATGAATGCATCTTTGCCTACAGTGATGTGAGCTACGACACGGTCATGCACCTGAGTAGCCTGGTGCAGGCCGCTGGCGCGAGCTTTGTGCTGCCCGGCCCACGGGCCTGCATGTTGCCCAGCCACAAACCCGTGATCGCCGTCACGGCTGTGCGCACCGGCTGCGGCAAGAGCCAGACGGCCCGGGCCATCGTGGAGCGCCTCATGGCGCAGGGCCTGCGCGTGGTGGCCATTCGCCACCCCATGCCCTATGGCGACCTGGAGGCTCAGCGGGTGCAGCGCTTTGCCCAGCTCAACGACCTGGAACTGCACCAGTGCACCATTGAGGAGATGGAAGAGTATGAGCCCCACATCGTGCGGGGCAACGTCATCTATGCCGGGGTAGACTACGGCGCCATCCTGGCCGCTGCCGAAAACGACCCCGACGGCTGTGACCTCATCCTCTGGGATGGTGGCAACAACGACTTTTCCTTCTACAAACCCGACCTGCACATCGTGGTGGTGGACCCCCACCGGGTGGGACATGAGCAGGCCTATTACCCCAGCGAGGTCAACCTGCGCAGCGCCGATGTGGTGGTGATCAACAAGATCGACAGTGCCGATGCGGCCGACATTGACACCCTGCGCCGCCACATTGGGGCGCTCGCCCCCAAGGCCCTCGTCATCGATGCAGCCTCGCCGCTGCGGGTCGCCGATCCCAGCCTGCTGCGCGGCAAAAAGGTCCTCGCGGTCGAGGATGGCCCCACCCTCACCCATGGCGGCATGCGCCTGGGGGCGGCCACCCTGGCCGCCGCCAAGTATGGCGCGACCCTCGTCGATCCCCGGCCCTACCTCAAAGGCGAACTCAAGGGCACCTTCGCCCAGTACCCGGAGATCGGGGCACTGCTGCCTGCGATGGGATATGGCGAACAGCAGCTGCGCGACCTGGAGGCCACCATCCGGGCCACGCCCTGTGATGCCGTTGTGATCGGGACCCCGATTGACCTGCAGCGGGTGCTCAACATCCGGCAGCCGGCCACCCGGGTCTTCTACGATCTGCAGGAGATCGGACAGCCGACCCTGGATGAGGTCCTGGAGCCCTTCGTACAGCGGCATCTGCCGCTGGTGGCGGGATAGGGGGGGGCGAACGCAAAAACCGGGCAAGTATCTTTTGGATGGCTTGCCCGGTTGCGTTTGGTAAATCGGCAGAGACCTATTGCCCCTCGCCCGCCTGCTGGCGGGCGGCATAGCTGAAGA
>RFHL01000095.1 GCA_003696875.1 Bacteroidota bacterium
GGTAGTTGAAGAGAGGCCCGTAACCGATTCTGATCGGGACATTTTGCAGGACACGAGAGAAACGGGCGGCGCAGGGCCAAGGGCATTGGCCTGCCTCAAGCCTGACGGGTTTCTCCGGTCACGGCCCTCTTGCCAGGGCGAAATCTCAGCTGATCGCCGTGCCGAAGCTCAAAAGTGCCCAAAGGGTGACGCCGATCGCCACCGCAAGCCAGAAATGCTTCGGGAATGTCGCAACGTCTCCCGGCTTCTGGCAGGAAACGGACATGATGTGCCTCCTTCAGTTAGCCTTTGTTCTTGTTACGTGCGGCGGGAGGGTCAGCCGTCGGCCCGGAAAATTCCTTCGGGCACCTTAGCCTTGAGTGCGGCTGCTAGCGTGCCCGGCCCGCCTTTCATTTCCACTTGGGAGTGTAGCAGGGTAACCCCCCCGTGTGGAGGGTTAAATGCCGCTTCAGAATTTCATCTATAAGAATAGATATGATCAATAATACTCGATCTAGATGACGTAGCGCCACTTATATTTTTGAAAAACGAAATCAGGATACGAGAGATATTCTCCGATTAATCGAAGAAATCTATTAATAGTTCGCTTCATAATAAGAATAAACGGCACGTCACATTTTCGCCGAAATATTCTCACCTTTCCGCCAGAATTGAACGCGGCGATTGATCTTCCCCTCACGCCTGAGCCTATGGCCGGCGCCCAGCGGGGGGATGGCGGCAACAGCGCTCCCCCGGGGCAGGAGCAGAGGTTTTTTTAACGTCCTTGCGATAGGCTCCCGCACCTTAAGGAAAAGCGCGCGGCCGCGCTCGCAAGGGTGGGGTCCGGTTGCCGGTGTAGCTGCGTAGGGGGCGTACCATGAGTTTGACGACGCATTCGGTTGACAGAGCTGAAAGGGACATGAATCTGTCAGACCAGCGGGGCGGAAAAAGGCGCCTCGAGCGTCCGCGCGACAGGGCGCAGAGGCTGCTTCTGGGCGCGCTGTGGGCGTTGAAGCCGCCGCGGCTGTGGTCGCTGCCCGCGCTCTTCTATGTGCTTGCCAGGCATTATCTGCGCCCCGGCAACCGCCGCGGCGAAGTGCCGACCCCGGCGGAGGTGCTGACCGGAGGCATCGCCGGTGTGTGTTCCAGCCTCGATGTAGCGTCCCTGCTGGAGGGCTATGCGCGGGGCCTGTTTCCCTTTTCCCA
>RFHL01001081.1 GCA_003696875.1 Bacteroidota bacterium
ACCGGGTAGGGGTCGCCCCGATGGCGGCGATCGGGCTGGCCGAAGACCGCATTTGCGCCGAAAATGTACTACAGCTGCAGGATATCAGCCTGCACGCCCTGGTCGGCAGCCGGCAGTGGGAGATTCTCCCCGCCGGGGCGACCTTTGTCAACGGCACCGATGCTCAATCGGCCATGCCAGAGGTCCTTTTTCCTGGCCCCGGGACCTACGAAGTGTACCTGACGGTCACCACCACCGAAGGCACAGACCGGGACACTGCCTATGTGACGGTGGATCCAGGCACCGCCCTGCCCCTGAACGAAGACTTTGAAGGCGGCCTCTGGCCACCACTAGGCTGGGCCCTGGATAGCCACCTGGAAGCCCCTGGCTGGGAGCCCACGCATGTCACAGGGCCCGACAGCCTACCTACCCTGGCGGCTGGCCTGGCCTGGCCCAGTCAGGGGACAAGCGGAACCCGCGACATCCTCTGGACCCAAAGAATCGACCTGCGGGGCGCCGATGCGCCCCAGGTGGCCTTTGATCTGGCCTATGCCGGAAGCAGCGACAGTCTGGAACTTTGGGTAGTGCCCGATTGTGGCGAAGGCATCCCCGTACGCCTGTGGGTACAGGCGGGACCCCAACTTCAGACGAGCCCTACGCTCAGCCTGACGAACTGGCAACCAAGGGGCCCCAGCGACTGGCGGCGCGACAGCGCCGACCTCAGCCCATTTGCCGGGCAGAGCCTGCGGCTCTTTTTCGCAGCGGTCTCGGGCAGCGGCCCGGGGGGCCGCCTATTTCTGGACAACATTGGGTGGACAGATCGGGGCATTCCCGCCCCGGCGGCGCAGATCAGCAGTCCGGCCGGCATCGTCTGTGCCGGGACGACCGTCAGCTTTACCGACGCCTCGGGCGGCGGGGTCGCCGATACCTATACCTGGGACTTCGGGACTGAAGCAACGCCCTCCACGGCCACCGGGCCGGGGCCACATCAGGTAGTCTTCTCTGGTTCCGGTACCCGCAGCATCAGCCTGACGGCGAGCAATGCCGCCGGCAGTACGAGCATCGATCGGGTGATCGAAGTCCTGCCCGCGCCTGATGCCACCTTCTCCTTCAGCGGGGATAGTACGAGCTTCACTTTTATCCCCGCCGATACCACTGCATGGAGCTATTGGTGGGATTTTGGAGATGGAGACAGCAGCACAGAGGTGGCCCCGGTCCACACCTTCCCCACCGCCGCGCCCTATCCGGTCACCCTGATTGTCACCAATGCCTGTGGGCAGGATACGGCCGTAACCGCCCTGGTAGGGGTCGCCGATCTGCTGTCTGATCTGCGCTTGGCCCTGCACCCAAACCCAGGAAATGGGCAGTTTGGCCTGGTGATCGATGCCCCTACGGCTACAAGTTGGACCCTGCGTCTGTATGATCTGCGGGGCCGCCATATCCGCACCCAGGCCCTGCCCCTACAAGGGGCGGCACAGCAACATGATCTGGACTGGCGGGACCTCCCGGCCGGAGCCTATCTGTTGCAGGCGAGCAGCAAGCTTGGGGTTACGACCCTGCGCCTCTTGGTGCAGTAGGAGACATTCCCCAAGCGCCAAGTTGCTAATACAAAATAGGCTGCCCCTTCAAGTGGGGCAGCCTATTTTGTATCTGGAAATCATTCAGGAAAAATACTTCTCCTGAATCTGTCGCAGGCTTTCCTTGCTTAGGGGCTTGATGATGTAGTCCGTTACGACATCATAGCGGGCCGACTTTTCGATGTCCTTGCGATAGACCGAGGAGGAGAGAATAAAGAGGTGGATCTCTTTCGGAAAACGCTCTTTCAGCTCCACATAGCGGTCCAGAAACTGCCAGGCGTTCATCAGGGGCATATTGATATCCAGAAAAATCACATCGGGAAGATTTTCCGGATTGTTTTCCAGGGCGTCGGCGAGTTGCCGCAGGCCTTCATCTCCGCGCAGGCAATAGGCCGCCTGCTCGGCAAAGCCAGAATCTCGCATATTCTTGATGCAGATGAAATTGTTTATTTCATCATCATCAATGATCAATGCTTTTTGGACGGCCTTCTTGCTCATGAGGGATGTGCTAGATAAGTGAAGTTTAAAGGTAATACCTGAAGGCCAAATTCGCCAAGCAGATTTGCCTTTATCCTTTCTATGGGGTCACAGGTAGGGATCTATCTCGACTTGCCTTTGATTTTACTACGACCGATGGTAGTTTATGGGCAATTTGCATCTATGTCTACCCGACCCCTTCTCCAGCCACGCCCCAGCCGGCGGATATCAGCTCGCATAGGCGGCATTCTTGCCGCCGGGGCAGGTCTTCTGCTGGCAGCGCTTTTTTTGCTCCTGCGTCCTATCCAGCCGGGAGTTTCCCCGACCGATGAGGGCCAGTATTATTTTTCTCCCAGCCAGGACAACCTTTTTGTCACCCCTCAAAATTGGCTACCCTCCTATCCCGGTGCCAAGGTAAAGGCGGGCGAAACCGTCACCATCCAGGGTGTTGCATATATCCCCCATTTCGATTTGGAAATTGAGGGAACCCTCATTGTCCTGCTGGATGCCACCCTCTATGTCTCCCAGCAAAGTCTGCGGGTGCTGAAAGGGGGCAGGCTGATCAACCACGGCGAAATTGTGGCACAAACCGTGGACAACGCTGGGCAGATTTCCAACAGCCTCACGGCAAACATGGATGTGCATACATTTCTGGCCCGAGCCGGGGCGGAAGTGGAAAATCTACGGGGCGGCTCCTTCAAGGCCCACCGGCTCATCCTCGAAGGGGGCGCCTTCCAAAACTATGGGACCTGCGAGGTCAAGGACACCTTTGACAACCGAGGGGCCTTTCAGGAAGTCTCTGGTTCGGAGTTTATCCTAAGAGAATCGGTGCAGACCATTCCTTGAGGCACATTTTGAGGTATGGTGCCAGCCTGTTAACTTCCGGTTTTCACCTGAGAACAAAGCGCTATGGCCGTACGTGTTGGTCGCTGGGATTGTCCCGCCTGTGGCACCAAGGGCATTTATGGTCCAGAAACCCGCTGTCCCAATTGTGGCTCACCAAGGCCCCAGGATGTGCGTTTTTACCTGCCAGATGATGCCGAAATCGTCACCGATGAGGACAAACTACGCGAGGCCCGCGCCGGTGCAGACTGGATCTGCGGCCACTGCCGCACCCAAAACAAGGCCAGCGAAAGCCGCTGCCACGGCTGTGACAACCCCCGCGACGAAGCCAGCGAGGATGCCGGCCTGAGCGAGCGTACCTACGGTATGGACGAGGTGCCTACCGACAGCTTTGCCCCCAAGCGTACCCTGCACCCGGACATGGCTCCTCCTCAGCGCAAAGGCAAGCCCATGCGCTGGGTGATCCTTGCCGGTCTGGCCCTTTTTGTCGGGGTCCTGGTGTTGGGAGCCCTCCCTCGCCGCATCAGCGTCACGGTGGAGCAATTCAGCTGGGAACGACAGATCCAGATGCTGCACCACGAGGCTGTCTCCCGGGAGGACTGGCATACGCCCTCCGGCGCCTTTGACGTGGAGTCCTTTCAGGCCATCCGGGAATACAAGCAGGTGCTGCGCGGCTACGAAACACGCACCCGCACCGTACAGGTCAAGGTGGGCGAAGAGCGCTACGTCTGTGGTCAGATCGACAAGGGCAACGGCTATTTTGAGGACAAATACTGCACCCGGCCCATCTACGAAAACCGGGAGGAGACCTACCAGGAGGCCGTATACGACCAGGTGCCGGTCTACGCCACTAAGTACCGCTTCAAAGTGATGGAGTGGGTACCGCACGAGCGCCACCTGATCAAAGCTCAAGGAAAAGACCATGAGGCCCGCTGGCCAGATGTTTCTCAATACGAAGGCCAATCGGACTTCCGGAGGGGAGCGCGAAAGGAAACCTACACCATCGTCGTCCGGGAAGAAGGGGGCGCCACCCATCAGGAAGCGGTCGGACCGAAGTTCTGGGAAAGTCTTTCGAAAGGGCAAACGCTCCAGGCCAAGCGGGCCTGGTTGTTCAACAACTACTACGGGCTCGAAGAGCCCGGGAAGGACCAGTAAGCCTTAGATCGTCATCTGCACGCCCTGCACATACTTGGAGTGCTTGGTCTGCCGGAAGGGCAGATGCTGGGTTACAAAGTCGATGCCCCCATCCTCTTCTGAGTCGTATTTGACCTCCAGGATGACGGCCGGATCCTGAAGGTGATACCGGTCAAAGCGCGGGTGCCCGCGCAGGCCGTGATAGCGGAGGTCCCAGTCTACCGTAAGGCGAAACCGGCCGCAGTGCGAGCGGAAATAGGCGCGCTGATAGGAATTGAGGAGGGTGGGCAGGAGCGGCCCCGCCTCTGGGTACAATTCCTGCCACGCCCGCGTCAGCGGGCGGAGGTCGGTCAGCTCGAAGCCCGGCCGGTCGTGTACGACCTTCTCCCCCCACTCGTTGTGCTTGCGCTTGATCTCGAAGCGCACCTGCGCCGGCACCAGATGCGGGTCTGTCGCATACCAGCGCACCCGAAACTTCCGCCGCTCGTTCTGCCCGTTCACATTTTGCTGAAAGGTGGCGAGGTCGGGCGTATCAAAGTAGATGTTGTGGATCTGCCGGGTCTGGTGCAGCGGCCGGAAGGCCGCCGGATGCTGGCGGATGATCTCTCCCACGGCCGTCAGGGCTTCGGTCTCTATCCGGAATTTTCGTTCGTAGCGCATGGAGGAAGGAGAAGTCAGAGCAGAGAAGTCGGAATCGCGTGGCTGTCAGAAGGGAGAGGAAGGAAAGGAATGAAAAGATTCTGCTGGGACAGGCCGTATCATATGGTTTCTACCGGCGTGCTGTTGAGAATGACCACGGAACCCCGCTCCACGAGGTGGAGCCGGGTGATGCGCTCACCCCACCATTCGCTCACCTCGATCCGCGCCGGCCCAAACTCGGGCTTTTTCTGGTAGGCGGCAAAGCCGGTGCCGCAATCCTGCAGGCGGATCTTCGCGGCTTCCAGCCGCGAGCGGTCCTTGGCGGCGAGGCCGATCACCGCGAAACGGATATCCAGGTTCCAGGCCTTGACCCGGGATTCTTCCCCCACACTCACCCCCTTATCCCCGGCATGCTCGACGGTACAGTCACTCACCTCCACCTCACTGCCCGAGACGTCCATGGCGTCGTTGCCGGTACGGAAAAAGCGGCAGTGGGAGATCTTGCCGGTGCAAAAGTCGGCGTCAAACGCGTCAGAGAAGGTATGCGACAGGGTACTGGCGGTCAGTTCAAATTGGCTGCGAATCAGGTTAAGGCCATCCTCACATTGGTTTTGGGTGAAGGTGCAATGGTCGATGCGCACATCGGATTCATAAAAGGTCACCGCGCCGGTAAGGTTCCAGCCATCGCGGGCAAGGGTGTTGAAGCCCTCCACCTCTACGTAACGCATGACCGATTCCTTGCCGGCCTGCAAGACCGTAAAGCCCTGCGCGTCGCCTCCGGGCGACAGCAAGCGGATGGGCCGCCCTTCTTCCCCATACATGAAAACCGGCGAGCGGGAAATAAAAGCGACTCCCTGACCAAAGGTCAGCTCGGTTCCTGCCGGAAAAAACACTTCATAGCCCTCCGGAATGATGATATCCACCTCCACCTGATGCTGGCCAGGGCGCATATGCACTTGCTGGTCTCGGACTTCATAGAGCGGTCCTGTCACAGGCTGCACATCCGCAAAAAGCGCCTGGGCTGGCACCTGAGG
>RFHL01001082.1 GCA_003696875.1 Bacteroidota bacterium
CTCTGTTTCTGGGCCTGATGGCTTGTCAGCCTGCTGCCGAGCAGCAGGCTGAGGCCGAAACGCCCGCGACCGACAGCCTCCGCTACGAGCAGGAGACCCACCTGGCCAACATCCGGCAGCTGACCTTTGGTGGCGACAATGCCGAAGCCTACTTCAGCTTCGACGGCGAATACCTCGTCCTACAGCGGACCCATCCGGCGGAGGGGATCCCCTGTGATCAGATCTATGTCGGCAAGATTCCACAGAGTCCGGAAGAAAGCTTTGACATGCAGCTCGTCAGTACCGGGACCGGGCGGACCACCTGCTCCTATTTCTACCCTTCGGGTGACACCATCATCTTTGCCTCGACCCACCTGGCGAGCGAAGATTGCCCGCCCGTGCCGGACCGTAATGAAGTGAAGCGCTATGTCTGGCCCATTTTCGAAAGCTTTGACATCTTCCTTAGCGATCGCGAAGGGAACGTCCTGGCCCAGCTCACCGATAATCCCGGTTATGATGCCGAGGCGACCCTCTCGCCCAAAGGCGACAAGATCGTTTTCACCTCGACCCGCAATGGCGATCTGGACCTCTACACCATGAACCTCGACGGCAGCGATGTGCAGCAGGTAACCGATCAGCTTGGTTACGACGGGGGGGCCTTCTTCTCACCGGATGGGGAGTATCTGGTTTTCCGGGCCTCGCGCCCGCAGACCGAGGCTGAGATTGAGGACTATACCAGCCTGCTGGCGCAGGGCCTCGTCGCGCCCAGCAACATGGAGCTCTACGTCTGCAAAGTCGACGGCTCGGAGCTGCGCAAGATCACCGACCTGGGCAACGCCAACTGGGCGCCCTTTTTCCATCCCTCCGGAGAGAAGATTATTTTTTCCTCCAACCACGCCTCCGGCGGCCGGACCTTTAACCTCTTCATGATCAATGTCGACGGCACTGGCCTGGAGCAAATCACCCACGACCGGGAGTTCGATGCTTTCCCGATGTTTTCGCCCGATGGCAGCAAGCTCGTCTTTGCCTCCAACCGCAACAATGGCGGCACCCGGGAGACCAATGTCTTCATTGCGGATTGGGTGGAGTAAGGTTCCTTCAAGATTTTCACCAGCTGGGGCTGCCTCCTGAGGGGTAGCCCCAGCCCCTTTTGGGGGCTTGGAAATGCGGAAAAAAGCCACTAAGCTCACGCCATGAATCGGACCCTCCTTCTTGCGCTGCTCATGCTGGTCCTGATGACCAGTTGTACCGCCGAAGTCTTCCTGCCCCCTTTGTTGCGGGGAATCACCCAACTGGAGGGCCCTGAGCGGCAGGTGCGGGTGGTGGCCGTTATGGATAGCCTGGAAGCGGCCGGGCAGATTCCGCTGATCGTAGGCGATACCGTTTACTATCTGCTGCGACAGGAAGCCGATCGGGTAACCCTGGCCGGGGATCTCAACGGCTGGGATCCCGAGCAGACGCCGATGCGGCGGCTGGCGGGGACCGACCTCTGGTACCAGGCCTTTGCTACCGAAGCCGAGGCGCGGCTCACCTACAAATACGTGATCGACGGGGAGACCTGGGTACCCGACCCCCACAACCCCCGCCTGGATGAGGTGGGTGAATACGACAATTCCCTCCTGCAGATGCCGGACTATGTGCCACCTCCGGAGGTGGCCTATTATCCTGATCTCCCGCACGGCCGGCTGGACACCCTGCCAGTGGACACGCAGGCCTGGCCGCAGTGCCGACATCTGCTGGTCTATACGCCGCCGGGCTATGACCGCAGCGCGCAGGCCTATCCCACCGCCTATTTCCACGATGGGCTCAATCAGGTAAAGCTGGCCAAAATGCCCAATATCCTGGATTATCTGATCGATCAGGGGCAAATCCAGCCGATCATTGCTGTGCTGATCGAGCCAGCTGATCGAAACCGCGACTACGCCTTCGAGGGGCGTTTTGACTTTGCGGCCCTGGTGGCGCAGGAAGTGGTCCCCTGGGTGGATGAC
>RFHL01001083.1 GCA_003696875.1 Bacteroidota bacterium
CTCTAGTTCGTCGGAGGAAAGCAGCGACTGCATAGAATCCAGCTTGGTCTGGTAGCGCATGCGGGCCACCCGAAGCTCTTCCGAGGTATAGCGGCTGCGGATATCGTTGAGATCCCGGAAGGATTCGGTGCGGGTGAGGTCATTGAGGATCAGTTGATAGGAAACGAGCTCCAGGACCTGTGGGGAGCGAACCATCTCTTCCATATTTTTGAAGCGGGCCTCAATCTCATATTTCTGCAGCCCCGTCATCGCACCACCGGTAAAGACAGCATTGTTGCCTTCGGTGATGCCTGTCGCCAGCTGGGCGGTGGCTTTATACACCTTGGGGGCCTGCCGGGCAATCAGGAAGGTGGTTATCATCGCGACACTGGTGATCGCGAGGATGAGCCACTTCCGTCGCCACAGAACCCGTAAAAAGTTGATCAAGTCCATGAAAAAGCAGTCAAAGAGGCCTACACCATTGGGGATGGGGACTATGGGCGCCAAAGAAAAGAGATCTGTCCCAAACAACCAATATGGTCCCAATGCCCAAAATAGTAAAAATTGAGTCCAAACGAATTGATGGTGGAATTAGTAGCCTATGGTCCCCTCTGAAGGGAGGATTTCAGAGGGTGAATGGTCAGGCCACCGCAAATAATTCAGTTGAAAAAGCATGATGAGCCAAAGCAGCAAGCTGCTGAGGCCGGCCATGCCGGCCAGCAGGGCGCTGGCCCAGGGGTGTGGGGCCCGCGAGGTGGCCGGCACCGACAGCCGCAGGCGGGCAGGCGGATGCTGGAGGCGGGACTCGGTCACCCGGATTTTTTGTAAGAGCAGCAGGTACGCCTCTTCTGCTTCCAGGGCCTCGCGTTCGCGAGCTTGGAGGAGGTCCCTTTCCCGGGTAGCCAAAGCGAGCGTTCGCTCCTCGATTTGTTGCCGGGTAAAGTCCTGCTGAGCGATGGCCCGCCCCAGACGGCGGGCGAGGACCGCGCTGGTCACCTCCGCCTGCGGCTGAAAGACCGGCACGATGGCTTGCTGCTGGGCCTCCCGCTTTCGGGCGGCCTCCAGCTGGGTGCGCAGGCTCTGTACCTCTCCCTTGCTGTATTCCAGGGTTTGTTCCAACTGCTGCAGCTCTTGCTGCAGTCGCAGGATTTGGGGATCTGCTTTCTGTAGCCGCAGCCGCTCCTGCTGGAGGTGCATGCTGCGTTCTTCCACGTCCAGCTTCTTTTGCTGGGCCAGGTCCCGGAGCATCTCCAGGCTCTGACTTACGCGCTCCTGGGCCACCTGCTGGTCATAGCGGATGGTGAGCTGGCAGAGCTGGTTGACCACAAAAGAGCCCCGCTCGCGCTTGGGGTCATCGCTGCCGACCCGAATC
>RFHL01001084.1 GCA_003696875.1 Bacteroidota bacterium
CAGAAAAAGCCTCACTTGGCCCGCCAAGCTCGGTTTTTCTTCCTTGTCTGCGCACAAGGTCTCGGCGCAAAATCAGGAAGTTATTTTTCTCGCGTTACTTAGGCCGTTTCGGTCTCGGCTTCGGGTTCGAAGTCGCGTTCGGAATAGTCGTTGATGATGCCGTAGAGGGTATCCCGCTCAATGGGCGCCATGCCGGCGCTGCGGATCAGGTCGATGAGCTCGGGGGTGCTCATGGAGGGGTTCTGGTCTTCGGCCCCGGCCATGGAGTAGATCTTGGTGGTGTCGTCGATGGTGCCGTCGATGTCATCGACGCCAAAGGAGAGGGCGAGCTGCGTGGTGCGCCGCCCGATCATGGGCCAGTAGGCCTTGACGTGGTCGAAGTTGTCAAGGTAGATGCGGCTGACGGCGTAGTTGCGCAGGTCTTCGATGACCGACACCTCGGGGAGGTGGGACATCTCGTTATTCTGATTGCGAAACTTGAGGGGGATGTAGGTCTGGAAACCGCCGGTCTCGTCCTGCAAGTCGCGCAGGCGACGCATGTGGTCTACGCGGTGTTCGTAGGTCTCGATGTGGCCGTAGAGGATGGTGGCATTGGTGCGGAGGCCCAGCTCGTGGGCGGCGCGGTGCAGGTCGAGCCACTCCTGGGCGGAGCACTTGCCGCCGGCGATCTGCTGCCGGATGGCTTCGTCGAAGATCTCGGCGCCTCCGCCGGGGATGGAGTCGAGGCCGGCCTCTTTGAGGACGGCGAGGCCTTCCTTGTAGCCGACTTTGGCTTTTTTGAAGATGTAGTGGTACTCCACCGGCGTCAGGGCCTTAATATGCAGTTCGGGACGGTGCTCCTTGATGGCCCGGAAGAGGTCCTGGTAAAACTGGTAGTTGTACTGTGGCAGCACGCCCCCAACGATATGCACCTCCGTGACGGGCTTGCCGTCATAGGCCTTGACCTGATCCAACATCTCGTCCAGGGTAAATTCCCAGCCGTCTTCCCGCTTCTTGATGCGGCGGGAATAGCTGCAGAAGCTGCAGGTATAGATGCAGACGTTGGTGGGCTCGATGTGGAAGTTGCGGTTGAAATAGGTCTTGTGCCCGTGGCGGCTGAGGCGGATGTGGTGCGCCAGCATGGCCAGGAAGGGCAGTTCGGGCTCCTGATACAGATAGAGGGCCTCTGCGTCGGTGATGCGGGTACCATGCAGCACTTTTTCCGCGATCTGTCGCTCCATGGGGGCGAGGCGGTCAGTCTGGACGAGGGTAGCAAGGAGGCTCATGTAGGGCAGGTTACGATTGTGGCAAACTTACAAAAAGTTCTGAAACTTTTGTGTGTGATACGTCAGTTGGGGAGGAAAGTTGGCCTGAATCTCAGGAAGATATATGATAATCTTAATATGACTGCTCAGGTCGCGGTAAAGATCATACTTTCCGGGGGAAATCCCAATGCGGGAAAACAGCCTAATCCCGGATCTCCACCAGCGTCCAGCCCGCACCGCCCTGCTCGACGGGGGCGTCGGCGACATCGACCACATAGCGCAGGTCGCGCAGATGCTTGCGGATGGCGTCGCGCAGCACGCCGCTGCCCTTGCCGTGCAAGATGCGCACCTGCCGCAGCCCGGCCAGATGGGCGTCGTCCATGAACTTGTCCACCCGGGGCAGCGCCTCCTCGACGCGCTGCCCGAGCACGTCCAGGTCCATGCGGGCGCCGGCGGGCCTACTCACCTCGCCGATGACCTGCACGGCGGCCATTTTCTCCTTCTTCTGCGGTGGGCGAATCTTCACCAGCTGGCTGAGCTTGACATTGAGGCGCATGCCGCCGGCTTCCAGCACGCCGCGTTTGCCGCTGACGTCCACCAACTGCCCAAAGGTGTCAGCCTCCTTGAGTTTGGCCCAGTCGCCTTCTGCGGGGGTGCCCTTGAGGATTTCCGGCCCGCTGGGCTGGGTCTTGACTTTCTTCTTTTTCTTCTTGTCGAGGGGA
>RFHL01001085.1 GCA_003696875.1 Bacteroidota bacterium
ACCTGCCCGACGGCGCAGGCAAAGTGGCCATAGCTGTGGGTGAGGCTGCACCGCCAGGGAGCAGGCAAGCGGGGGCCTGCCCCTTGAGGGAAGCTGAGCGGAACCGCCGCGGGGCAACAGTTGAGGTACTGGGCCAGTACCCAGCGGAGGAAAGCGTGACCGGCGAGGTACTCCTGCCGGCGGGCAGGGGTTCGCCAACCCAGAAGGGCTTGCTGTTCGGCGGGGGACAACCAAGCCTCCCAATCAGAGCTAGGGGCAGCCGGGGACTGCCACCACCAGAGGTGGATGTTGCCGCTGGGTAGGAGACGCGGGGCCTGAAAAGGCGTGGGTTCCAGGAAGGTGTTGGTGGGCAAAGTAGAGGTCAGAAGCGAGAGACGAGAAGCGAGAGGCGAGACTTGTGCTGTCGAAGATCCCGAGAATCGGGGAGCGTGTCGAAGTAAGCGAGACAAGATCAAGCTTGCCCCCACGGGTCAACCCGGGCCTACGATCCCGCTAATTCCGGGCCAGCGTGGCGCTGCAGGAGAGGGTGTCGCTGCCATTGATGAGGGTAAAGGCATAGGAGATCTGGTCGTTTTCGAGGGTGCCGCCGCCCTCGACGATGCCAAAGCTCATGAACTGGGGTTCAATCTGGAAGACGGTGCTGGTCACGAGGGTGGCGACGATTTTGGCGGTGGTGGTGGTGCTGGCCTGGTTGTGGAAGTTGGTGAAAGTGAATTTACCAAATTCCGGGCCGTCCTCAATGGTGAGGGGAAAAAAGAAGCCGCCGGCGTCGCAAGACTCGGTGCACTGGTATCGACCGATGAATTTCTCTGTCCAGGTGATGTCGCAAAATTCGCCTTCAAAGCCGTCCCGGCAGATGCACTGGGCTTCGCCGTCGTTGTTGAGAACGCAGCGCTCGCTGCGGGTGGGATCGCAACCTTTTTGCTGGCAGGGGTCCAGGACGATGGTACATTCGGGACCGATAAAGCCCTCGGGACAGTCGCATTCCCCGTCGACGCAGATGCCCCCATTTTGGCAATTGAGCCGCTCACAAGGGTCGGGTCGGCAGGCGAGCAGGAGCAACAGGGCACACAGGCTGAGAAACAGGGTGTTTTTCATTGGGGCTGGGATAGGGTGAAACATCCGCTGGCAAGCTACGCAGGAATCTGCATTTGCGGCAAGGCACAAATCATAGCCCGAATTTCCCGATGGTGTAACTGGCTGGGAGAACAATACGTCATTGCCAACGGTTCAGGATAGAATAGGCTGGTTTTTCTTTTTTTGGCCTTACCTTTGGGAAAATGATGCCCCTAGTAAGGGGGAGATAGGAGACCAGAGGGCTTCCTGAGGCATGCATGAAACTGGAGCGTCGATCATACTGGTTTAAGTCGGGGGCATACTCCCTGTCTGAGCGGGTCATCTTACAGGTGCTCCGCTTCGGTACGTTTTACCTGCTGGTGCGGGCGCTCTCACGAGAAGATTTTGGCATCTGGACGCTTTACATTACCATCATCACGGTCTATGAGTTTATCCGGGCCAGCATGGTGCAACAGGCGCTGGTACGCTATCTCTCGGGCAAGACCAGCGAATCGGAAGCGGGTCGCATCAATACCGCCTCGCTCGCGATGCATGCCGGGATCACCCTCCTGGGCGGGGGCCTGATCCTGGGACTCTCCCTGATGGCCGATCAGGTGTGGGGGACGGCGCAGCTAGGGGAGATGCTGGGGCTCTACCTGCTGTGTACCCTCCTGCTCTTGCCCTATTTCCAGTTCAATTTTATCCAGCAAGCCAATCTGCAGTTCGCAGGGATCTTTTTCAGCAACCTGATCCGTTATTCGTTGCTCTTTGGCTATGTTTTTTGGGGCTTTGTCATCAATGACCATGGCTTTGACCTTCTAGAGCTGGTCTGGGTACAAATCATCGCGGCGGCGCTCGCCTCGGTTGTTTCCTGGCTCTTTGCCCGGCCCTACCTGACCTTTAGCCGGCAATTGGACCGGCGCTGGGTGGGACTGATGGTGGCTTTCAGCAAGTACATCATCGGGACGAGCGGCGGGGCCATGCTCCTCAAGAGCATGGACCAGATTCTGCTGGGGGCGATGAGTTCGCCCGCAGCGGTGGCTGGCTTTGGCACTACCATGCGGATCACCTATCTGGTGGAAGTCCCGGCACAATCGGTCGGGGCGATCGTCTTCCCCCAGAGCGCCCGCCGCATCGAGACCGAA
>RFHL01001086.1 GCA_003696875.1 Bacteroidota bacterium
ACCCCTTCACAATGGCCGCCAGGGCCAGCCCCATGCCGGTATTGCCCGAGGTGCTTTCGATGATGGTTCCTCCCGGCTTGAGCTTGCCGCTACGCTCGGCATCCTCCAGCATCTGTATGGCGATGCGGTCCTTGATGCTGTGGCCAGGATTGAAGTATTCCACCTTCACTACGACCTGTCCTTGGATATCCGTCGTCAGGTGGTTGAGCCGCACCAGGGGCGTCTGCCCGATGGTCTCGATGATGTTGTTGTAGATCATAAAAGGATAAAATACCAGAGGTCATAAAAGGCGTGGGTCCAGGCCACCACGGCAAAGCGCCGGTTGGCGAAGATGATGTACATCATCAGCCCGAACAAACAGCGGTAAAGAAAGGAGTACCCTCCGAATTCGTCTCCGAAGGGGATGAGGTAATGGGAAAAGGTGTAGATCAGAATGGACACCGTGACGGTGAACAGATAGTTGGGGTCCTTGGGCTTGTGCTTGGGGATTTTAAAGGGAATAACATCGACATCGGTCGTTTCCACTTTAAATTTTTTGAAGAAGGGGGACCAACCGGCCAGGCGAAACAGCATGATGAAGATCAGGCCCCGAAAGAGGGCTTCCTCATAAAAGCCTGCCCCAAAGGCCAGGCCGATATTCTGCACCAGATTGGTGTGGTAGCCCTGCAGGGTGGCATTGGCATCCAGCGGTATGGGGATGCTGAGGTCCGGGACAAAGGCGATCATCAGCAGCCACACCACCCACCGCAGAAAAAGATAGATCAGGCTGCCATAGACAAAGCCCTCGAAGATCATGATGCCGAAGTACCACCAGCCGTTTTCGCCGGGGCGAAAAGGTGGCTTGGGCTTTGGCCGATACATTTTGTTGCGGCGCATTTCGCGCCAATCCTTCTGCAATTCTTTCAGACTCTTTCGTCCCATCCAGTCCTGATACAGGCGATACCCCCACAGAAGAATCAGGGGCATGGAGATGGTCAGGGTCCCCCAGGGCAGAAACTGGCTGAGCTTGAACCAAAGGTCCACCCCATTGTAAGCCACCACCCGGGGATTGTAGGCCAGACGCAGCAGCAGCTCATACAGACCGACCAACAAAATCCCGTGCGCATAGGTATAGAAGCGGTGTTTGGTGCCGCTGACGTAGTCTTCCCAGGCGAGGTATAGGGGCTTTTTGAAAAAGGTCATGGTCCGTGGAGAGGTCTGCACAAATGTACACGGAAAAATCACAACAAACAGGAGCTGCGCAGCCTTGCCACACAGCTCCTGTTTGGACAGAGCCAGTTTCCATGGATCAAGCCCTCTCGCCTCTCATCCTCCTAAGCGCAGCCAAGTCCCGCTTGCGGGATCGCGTCTCGCTTCTAATTGTAGAACAAGGTCACCTCTTGTCCAGCCCCGGCACTTTCCAGCACCTGCACACAGGCCGGGGAAAGTCCCACCATCACCTCGCTGCTCGCGGCGAGCCGCGCCACCACTTCCAGTTCCAGAAAGCCGGCATTGTTGGGGATGGGCATGCGCACGCGCGTGCCGGGGGCCAGCGTCTTGTGCACTGCATAGAAACGGCGGTCACCGGCGTTGGGGTACTCGACGCGGGCATAACGCCCGCTTTCCTGCGTCGCCCCGAGCAGATACTGCCGGGCCTCTTCGGTGGGCTGGCTCAGATAGGCCGCCGCGTGGGCTTGCAGCCCCGTCACGGGTCGGGCCACCGCGAGCTCAGCGGGCGCCGCCTCAGAGCGGTAGGTCTGGGACTCAGGCACATCCGTGGTCTGCGGGGCCGCCATCCGGGCATTGACCGGGGCGGGGGCCACCCGCTCGGGAATCGTAACCGGTGGGCGCTCAGCCGGAGCCGGCACCGGCGGTTGCGCCAGCGTGTAAGACTTGCCTACCACAATGGTCGCGCCGGGCTCTACGTCCACGAGAGCATTCCACTCGCGCAATTCCTCCACCAGTACCCCAAAGCGCTCAGAGATGGTATAGATGTCTTCGCCGGGCTTGACTTCATAATAGCGGCGGCGCTCCACATAAGTCTCGTTCTGGACCTGGGGCATCATGCGCAAGCCATCTTCGCTCAGCATACGCCGCTGCTGATAGGAGGGGGTATCGGTTTCGGGATAGGCCTCTTCCTCCTGAGGCGGGACGAGGCTGGTAATCAGCGGGAGCTCTTCCTCTACCTCGGCCCGCATAGTGGGGGCCGGCTCAGCCCGTCGCTCGGCGACGGCCGCCGGCTCGGGTGCCCCAACCACCAGACGCTGTCCGGGATATATCACATTGTTTTTCAGCCCGTTAAGGGCTTTTAGCTCGTCGACCGTCAGCTCATATTGCCGGGCGATGCCATAGAGGGTTTCGCCGGACTTTACCTTGTGCGCCTGCACGTAGGCCCCGCTGTCGGCCTCGGTCACAAATACCAGGTCAAACTGCTGCGCCCAGGTTCCGGACACAGGGATCACCAGCAACAGCAGAAGCCAGGCAGGGAAAAATACGTTTAATCTCATAATCAGCTTTTTTCAAAAAACGAATAGATCAGACTTTTGGTATCAGATGCTGGACTGAGCTTGCTGATATCCAGGCAGTAAGGCCATGAAAAAGATCAGGGTATACATGCCGGCTTGTCGCTCCAGCAGCGACTCGGTCAGCATCCCGCCCATGATTAATATAAGAAAAGATATGGTCAAAAGGTGGGGAGGGCGGGGTCCCGACCAGACAGGCAGCAGGCACATCAGCACCAGCAGGGCCATTCCCCATAGACCAAAGGCTATGCCATATTCCAGATACTGATTGTGGGGATTGCCGGGCAGGGCCTCGGCGGCTACCGGCAGCGGCCGGTCCCGATAGGCGGCTCGCAAGGTGGGTTCGAGCTCGGCGATGCCGGTTACCCCCCAGGGATGGGCGGCGATGTAGGAGACGGCCGTCTCCCAGGCCAGGAGGCGCAGGGTAGCCGAGTGGTGGCTGAGGTCGCGATCCCGGTAACGGTATCCCTGCAGGTCCCAGAAGGTGACCTGTACCCGCGTCCGGAACGAAGGGATGGTCCAATAGCTGAGGCTGAGGCCGCCGGCCATGAGCAGCATCAAGCCCAGGCCGAGCCGCCAGGCGCGGCGGCGGTAGACCAGCACCGCCCCGGTTCCCATCAGGGCCAGGTAAAAGGCCAGCAGACCCGTGCGGGAGGTGAGCATGTGCAGGGCGGCCGCATTGAAGAGACTCAGGCCCAGCATCACTCGTCCCAGCCACGTTCCCTTTTCCTGCCAGGCCAGCCACCCTCCCAAAAACACACTCAGCGCCAGCAGGATACCAAAGTAAATATGGCTGATGGAGCCTACGATGTCGATCTCGGCATTTTGGCGGACGGCCTCCATGGCGGCCGCATAGTTTCCGAAAAAGCGACCCAGGGTCAGCAGCGCCACCAGGCTCTGGATCACGACAAATCCCCCCCAGACCCACTGGTATTGCCGGGGCCGAAAAGGCGGCAAAACCGCCAGGGAGAGGCCCAGGGCCAGGAAGGGGAGTTTTTGCCATAGATCTCGCCACCATAGGGAGGTCGTTGAGGTGAAGGGACCGGCGACCAGCGACAACCCAAAGGGAATGACCAGCCACAAAGCCCAGCGTTGCCGCCACTGCCAGCCCTGCCGCCAACCATGGCCCAGGGCACCCAGTACCACCAGGCCACTGGCGATGCTCTGGATGGCCTTGGCTTCGCTCAGAGCCCACACGACCAGTAAGGCCCCCAGAAAGGCCAGATCGACAAAGTCGTAGCGACCTCCTCCGGGCAGCCAGCTGGCTGCTGGACGGAAAATACGTGCCTTATCCGGCATTACCGAACCAATTGTGGACCAAGCCTTTCACCTACTTCAGGACAACGGTGGCATTGAGCACCGCAGCGTCCTCGGCGATCTCCATGAAGTTGCTTTCGAGCTGCAGGGCCTTGTTCTTGCGGCCGCCGATTTTGGCTTCGGTCTGGGCATAGGCCACCTTGACCGGCTTGGCAAATTCGAAGTTGATCCGGTAGGTCATGGATTCCAGAAAAGCCGTCGCCTGGGCGGCGGTTTCTTCGTCCTCGTCTTCAAACAGGCCGGAGGTGGGGCTCTCGCCGGGCAGGTGCGTCCGGGTGATGGTCTTGCCCTCCATGGTAAAGAAGGTATGAGGCTCCTTGACGCCCTCTTCCTCGTCGCTGTTTAGCAACAGATTCAACGCGGCATTGAGGGCTTCGATGTTTTCAAAATCATAGGCTACGCCAAAGTGGAAGTTTTCCGGGTCATCCAGGACCTCCACCCCACTGATGCCCTCAAGATTGGCGAGTTGGGCTGCGGCATCGGCATAACTGAGATCTTCCATCTGCTCGTCGGAAAGGCCGCCTTCGCGCATGTCGAGCATGGGCTTCATCTCACTCATGTCGATGAGGTAGCGCATGCTGCCGGAGCCATTGCGCTTGAACACATAAGACTCTTCGAAGGTAAGACAGGAGGTGACCCCCACGGCAAGCACCAGCCAGAGCAGCAACCGAAATGCGTGTTTCATAACAGGGAGAAATTGGTAAAAGCTTCTTTTCGACCAATATACACCAATACCGCCGAATGAAAAGGGGCAAAAACGGGAATATGCCCCCACCAGACGGCCCGGCGAGCCGCCTACCCTACCCCGGCATGCTTGAGGGCTATGCCGATGCCGAGGTATATCCAGTGCTGCAAGGTCCCGTTGCTGCGGGGATAAAACGGATAGCGCTCCAGGGGCCCCCGGATCAGGGGGCTATAGCCGGCCCGGATCAGCAGCCCTCCCAGGCGGGGCTGGAAACGATACCCCATATGCACCAAGCCATAAAAGGACTCCGGGTCCAGATAGTGATAGTTGACCGGTCCTTGCGAGACCCCGCTGCCCATGACGATGGCCACCCCCACCCCGGCTTCCAGACGATGGGACCCACTCCCCATCAGGGTGATAAAGCGGAGGGGAAGCCGCAGCCCACCTTCTCCGGGCGATACGCCCACCTGCAACCCAATGGCCCGATTGGGAGCGATGATCCGCCGGCGCTCATAGTTGAGGGAATACAGCCCCCCGGCCCCCAGCCCTTCCAGAAAAAAGGAATTACGCGAGAAAAAGGCGTTGTAGTTGGGACCCTGCGCTGGCAACACGGCTGGAACCCCGCACGCAAAGAGGAATAAGAAAAAGAAACGGGTACGCATAGGCAAAAGAGATCAAGTCAGGTCGGAGCCTTGGGAAAATAGGCATATCCCGGACGGGCCGGGTACAATAAATACCAAAGGCAAAAAATACCCCTTGGCGGATGGAGGCACTTTGCCGCGCCTTTGGCTACGCTATCCACTTTTAACATCCCACCTCCAAAATCGTTAAGCAAATACAAAAGCGCGCGTCGGTTTCCCGACTTTCCTCCCGCTTTGGTATCTTGCGGCCTGCTATGGACAATGTGATTCGCCTGCTTCCTGACGCCCTTGCCAACCAAATCGCCGCCGGCGAAGTGGTGCAACGTCCTGCTTCGGTGGTCAAGGAGCTGCTGGAGAATGCGGTAGATGCGGGGGCAACGCAGATAGACGTGGTGATCAAGGATGCGGGCAAAACCCTGATCCAGGTCACCGACAATGGTGCGGGCATGTCCGTGCAGGATGCCCGGATGGCTTTTGAGCGGCACGCGACCTCCAAGATCCGCGAGCCGGAGGACCTCTTTCAGATCCGGACGATGGGCTTCCGGGG
>RFHL01001087.1 GCA_003696875.1 Bacteroidota bacterium
CTCCCCGCCTTGTCGTTGGTGCCGGAGGCGCGTCCCCCGCCGAAGGGCTGCTGCCCGACCACCGCCCCGGTAGGCTTGTCGTTGATGTAAAAGTTGCCGGCGGTGTGCTGCAGGCGATAGGTGGCCCGCTCGATCACATACCGATCCTGGGCAAAGATGGCCCCCGTAAGGGCGTAGGGGCTGGTGTCATCGAGCAGGTCCATGGTGGCCTCAAACTCGGCATCGGGATAGCGGTAAACCGTCAACACCGGACCAAACAGCTCCTCGCACATCGTCACGTACTTGGGGTCCTGTACGTGCAGGATGGTGGGCTCGATAAAGTAGCCCTTTGACTTGTCAAAGTTGCCCCCGGCGAGGATCTCCACGCCTTCGGCGGCCTTGGCATCCACGATGTACTGGGTGATCTTATCAAAGGCCTTTTCGTCGATCACCGCGTTGATGAAATTGGTGAAATCGGCGGGATCGCCCATCTTGAAGCTGTTGACATCGGTGAGGACCCGCTCCATCACCTGATCAAAGAGCGACTCAGGCAGGTAGACGCGCGAAGCGGCGGAGCACTTTTGGCCCTGGTACTCAAAGGCTCCCCGGGCGATGGCCACCGCTACGGCCTCGGCATCGGCCGAGGGGTGGGCGAGGATGTAGTCCTTGCCGCCAGTCTCTCCCACGATGCGGGGATAGCTGCGGTACTTGGCGATGTTGTTGCCGATGGTCGCCCATAGCTTCTGGAAGACGCCGGTCGAGCCGGTGAAGTGGAGACCGCCAAAGTCGCGGTGATTGAAAATCACGTCGCCAGCGACCGAGCCGCGGACGTAGACGAGGTTGATCACTCCGGCGGGCAGGCCCGCCTCGCGGAAGATCTTCATGATCAGATTGGCGGCATAGATGTGGCTGTCGGCGGGCTTCCAGACGACGGTGTTGCCCATCATGGCGGGGGCCGCCGGCAGGTTGCCGGCGATGGAGGTGAAGTTAAAGGGCGTCAATGCAAAAACGAAGCCCTCCAGCGGGCGGTACTCCACCCGGTTCCAGGTTCCGGCCGGCGAGTAAGGCTGGTCCCGGTAGATTTGCTCCATGTAGTAGGCATTGAAACGGAAAAAGTCGGCCAGTTCAGCGACCGCATCAATCTCGGCCTGGAAGATGTTCTTGGACTGGGCCAGCATGGCCGTGGCGTTCATCTCGGCCCGGTAGGGGCCGGCGAGCAGGTCGGCGGCTTTGAGGAAGATGGCCGCCCGATGCTCCCAGGAGAGCGCTTCCCAGGCTGGCTTCGCAGCCATAGCCGCCTCTATCGCTGCCTGTACCTGGCTGGCATCTCCGCGCGAGAAATGCCCGATCACATGCTGGTGGTCGTGGGGGGGGCTCAGCGGATGCTTATCAGCAGTGCGGACTTCCTTGCCGCCAATAAACATGGGGCAGTCGATTTCTTGCGCTGAGAGCTTGGCGAGGGCCGCCTGTACTTCCGCCCGCTCAGGGCTGCCGGGGGCATAGCTAAGAACCGGTTCGTTTTTTGGAAAAGGAACCTGGGAAATGGCTTTTTGCATACTACTGTAATCGCTTGATGAGACCATGTACATTCGCCGACCGGCTACTTTTGCCGCTGTGACAAAAGACAAAGGCGCCTGCCTGCGTTTAACCCACAAAGGTAACAAACAATATGCGGAAATCCGCCGGGCGAAGCGCTGGCCCAGTGCCATGTCCCAGGGCTTTGATCGGTGTAGGGGATCCGGGGACCCGAGGCACCCGTGAAGCTTCCTGGTTTCATGACTCTGCTCCCCTTCGCGTAACGGCTAGCCCTGACTATCCCACCCTGAAGCATTGCTATTGCAAAGGGAAGGATTGTTATTCTACTATATATGGTGTACCTTTGGATATTAAGAAAAAAACCTGAGCCAAACCCATACGCTTCACCTTCCTGCTCCTGTTTTATCGGTTTTTTTCCACTCAGTGAAACCAGAACGCGATGATACAAATTCGCATTAACGAACACATTTATCTCAAAGATCCCGAAAGCAGTACCCTGGGAAAAAAGATCGTCAAGGAGGGTATCTCGCTCATTGATGAGATTGGCTTTGAGCAATTTACCTTCAAAAAGCTGGCCAAACGCATCAGCTCCACGGAAGCCTCCATTTACCGGTACTTTGAGAACAAGCACAAGTTGCTCATTTACCTTGTGTCTTGGTACTGGAATTGGCTGGAATACCAGTTGAGTTTCTCGACCAACAACATCGCCTCGCCAGAGGAGCGCCTCCGCATCGCCCTGAAGGTCGTCTCCCAGCCGCACCGGCTGGAGACGGAATTTGTGCACATCAACAAGGGGGCCCTGCATCGCATCGTCGTGGGAGAGTCCCCCAAAGCCTACCTGAGCAAAGAGGTGGACGAAGACAACAAAGAAGGCTACTTCCTGGCCTACAAACGTCTCTGCGGCCGCATCGCCGAGATTGCCCAGGAGATCAGCCCGGAATACCCCTACCCGCATGCCCTCGTTTCGACCCTGATCGAAAGTGCGCATGACCAGTCCTTTTTTGCCGAACACCTACCCCGTCTCACCGACATCGAAGCCGGTGACGACGAAGGCGTCACGGCCTTTCTGGTTGACCTGGCCCTCAGGGCCTTGCACAGCAAAACCCCCGAGCCGTCGCCCTCCGTATAGGAGGCCGATTCTCCCCAATTGGAAATATACCTGCACCCGGATGCCGTCAGCGACAGCATCCGGGTGCAGGGTTTTCATGGGTGGCAGACCTTACCCGGCCTTGTCCACTTGTATCCGGCCGGCGATCATGACGGCCTCAATCAGGTCACTGGCATAGGAGTAGGGTAGGCGGGCGAGGCTGTCGATGGGACGGGTGATAACCAGGTCGGCTTTCATACCGGGAGCGAGGGACCCCACTTGGTCCGAAAGGCGCAAGGCAAAAGCGCCATTGAGGGTGGCAGCCACGAGGGCTTCCTCGGGGAGCATCTTCATCTGCGTACAGGCCATGCTCATCACCAGCGGCATAGAGCCGCCGGGGGAGGAGCCGGGGTTGTAGTCGCTCGCCAGGGCGACCGGGAGGCCCGCCTCGATGAGGGCGCGGGCAGGGGCATAGGGGATGCCCAGAAAGTAAGCCACCGTCGGCAGAAGGGTAGGGACCGTATCGCTCTGCTGCAGGGTTTGCACCTCCACCGGACCGATGCGTTCCAGATGGTCTACGGACCAGGCTCCGGCGGCTACGCCCACCTGCACGCCCCCACTGTTGGCCAGCTCGTTGGCGTGAATCTTGGCGGGCAGGCCATAGGCAGCCCCCGCCTCCAGAATCCGGTTGGTTTCCGGCACCGTAAAAAAACCTTCGTCACAGAAGACATCGATATGGTCGGCGAGCCCCTCGGCGGCAACCGCCGGCAGCATCTCTTCGCAGACGAGGTCGATATAGGCTTCGCGCCGGTCGCGGTAGGCAGCCGGGATGGCGTGGGCCCCCAGGAAGGTGGTGCGGATGCGGAGGGGTACTTCGTAGGCCAGTTGCCGGGCCACCCTCAGGAGCTTGAGCTCACTCTCCAGGCTGAGGCCGTAGCCGCTTTTGATCTCGACGGTGGTGGTACCCTGCGCCAGGATCTCCCGGGCCCGGTCACGGGCCGCGTCCAGCAGGCTTTCCTCACTTTCGGCCGCGCAGGCGGCCGCGGAGTTGAGGATCCCGCCGCCCCGGCGGGCAATTTCCTCATAGCTCAGCCCCTGCAGCCGGTGCACAAACTCCTGCTCCCGGTAGCGAGGAAACACCAGGTGGGTGTGGCTGTCGACAAAGCCGGGCAGGACCAGCCGGCCCTGGCAGTTCCGCTCCTCGCAGGCCGGGTCGAGTTGGCTGTGGTCCAGCTCAGCCATGGACCCGTAGGCGGCCACGCGCCCTTGTTCGATGTAAAGGTAGGCGTCAGAGAGCTGCAGGGGATGGGCCATCTCGGCCCCGCGCAGGCAGGGGGTGCCAGCAGGAGCCAGTACGTACAAGGTGCGAATCTCTGTCAGCAGGAAGGACGCCATTAGTTGTCCTCGGGTTTGCGCTTGCGCTCGATGAGGTAAATCTTGATGTCGTCAAAGAAGCGCTCCGGATGGGCCTTGACCTCGCGCAGGAGGGCATTGACGTTCTCGGTGGTATTGGTCAGGCTATCATAGAGCTGTGTGTCGTTGAGCAGCATGCCCAGGGTGCCGGTGGTGGTGTCGAGCTTGGCGATCATCTGATCGACATTGGCCACGGCCGAGCTCGCGTCGTCCATAAGCGTCTTTACCTTGGTCGAGGCGTCGACCAGAGAGTCGGTGCTGTTGCGCACATTCTCGATGATGAGGGTGATGTTCTCGTTGTTGTCTTCAAAGTTGGCAACAATGGAGGCCGCATCGCGGGCGATGCCGGTCATCTCCCGGGAGATGGAGTCGACTTCAAAGGAAATGCTCGCCAGGTTGTCCGAAGTGGCTTTAATGTTGGCAATCGTAGCCCGGAGGGAAGAGCTGTTGTTTTCGTCGATCAGAAGCTGCTTGGTCAGCCGTACAATTTCGTTTAGTTCCACCGACAGATTGGCCAGCTGTACCAGAATCTGCACCCCTTTGTCCTGCAGGGCTTCGCCAGCGACCCCCAGCAGGCTGGGCTCCATGGTGCCATTGATTTCCTCTCCCGTGCGGAGGTATTCGTCTGAGGCCGGGATCGAATCCGGTACCAGGATCTTCACCCCTTTGGACCCGAGTAGGTCCACGCTGTAGATCATGGCCTCCGAGTTGACGGGGATATCGAGTTTGTCGTCAAACTCCAGCTTGACGGTGGCCAACCCTTCCTCCATGTTGAGGTCCAGTTGTCCGACCTTGCCCACCTTCAATCCGTTGATGATGATGGGGTTTCCCACCAGCAAGCCGTTGACATCCTGATACTTGGCATACAGGACGAGCGGTGGCCCCAGGAACTGCGAACCCGACATAAAATTCAGCCCATACACCACCAGAGCGATGGCGAGCAGGGCAATGGTGCCGAATTTTAGTTCATTACTGATTTTCAAAACGCAGAGGATTGGTGGTTGAATCGAGGCTAAAGCTACGCAACACAGCCTAAATCCCCAAAGATCGCCAGGCAATCGGGGTTCCCTCAGGGATACTGTTCATAGGGGTCGATCACGCTCAGATTTTTGCAAAAGAAGACCAGCTCGACGGAGCCCTGGGAATGGGAAAGGCGCAGCTGCAGATCGCTACCGCGCACCTGCAGGGGCTCCACGCTGTCCAGCCGCTGACCGACCCAAGCCTCCAATTGGGCCTCCACCTCCGCAAAGGGGGAGATCCCCCCCACCCGCATCACCAGGGGCTGCCCCGGGCGGCCGCCGGGACCCGCCGGGCGCAGCGTCAGGGAAAACTCCGCGCGCGGCCCCAGCAGGGTCCGCTCGACGCGCGCATGGATAAAGTGCTCATAGCGGGACAGCAGGTCGATTTCGGCAGAAAAAGGCATGTGGAGTGGTCAGAGGTCAGAAGCGAGAAGCGAGACAAGGTGGAAGGGGGCACGGAAATGTTC
>RFHL01000096.1 GCA_003696875.1 Bacteroidota bacterium
GGTCCGGGATGATTTCGACTTCCTTGTAAATCGCCCCGACCATACGGGGATGCCGGAGCAGGCTGTCAATCTGTGGGTGAAGACCCACTGGCCCCGGGGACAGATGTTTCAGACGCTGGCTGAGGGTGTCTATCAGATTCAGGCGCTGGGTACGGGACAATTGGGCTCGCCACTCCGGAAACACCAGGGCCGGCGCCTCCGTCAGGTCATGCACGAGCAGCTGATAGCCCAGCAGCGTGCGCATGCGCTCGCTTTGGAGCAGGCGTACACTCTGCTCCATCAGGGGCTGGGTTTCTAGCCCGGGACCAGGGTCAGGAGCCGGCTGGGAGAGGTCTTCCAACTCCAGGCGGGCCTCTACCGAGTAGCTATCCTGGATGGCCTGGAAAAAAAGGAATACCAGCCCGCCCACGGTCAGCGGGACCGTGGCCATGATCAGAAAGCGCCGCAGAACTGCCCGGATGGATGACATCGCTGATGGGTAAAGATCTGAGAATAAGATACCTCTCTTACCCCAAGGGCCAGGGCAAACTTGTTTTGTTGGTGAAAGCCTACGCCTTATCCGGCCAATGTGGACCCTGAATGGTCCGTCGACGGGGCATGGGTTCCCGCACCGCGCCAGCCCAGGTTTCCGCCTGTCTGCCTATCTTTGAACCATGTCTGAAACGCCCCTCCTTGCCGACCTGCTCGTGGTCGAGCTGGCTTCGGTTCTGGCCGGACCTTCGGTCGGCATGTTTTTGGCCGAGCTGGGCGCTCGGGTCATCAAGATCGAGCATCCCCACGGCGGCGATGTTACCCGCTCGTGGCGACTCCCTGCGGAGCCCCCCGAAGAGGACCGCAGCGCTTACTTCTGTGCCGTCAACTGGGGCAAGGTATCCCTGCCGCTGGACCTCAAGCAACCCGCTGGCCAGGAAGTGGTGGCGCGGCTCATTGCCCGCGCCGATGTGGTGATCAGCAGCTTCCGGCCCGGCTCGGCGGCGGCGCTTGGCCTGGACGCCGAGCGGCTGCGGCGGCTCCATCCCCGCCTCATCGTCGCTGAGGTGAGCGGATATGGCCCGGACGAGGCCCGGCCCGCCTTCGACGCCATCATACAGGCCGAGGCGGGCTATACCGCCATGAATGGCGAGCCCGACCACATCGCCAAGATGCCCGTCGCCCTGATGGATGTGCTGGCTGCCCACCAGCTCAAAGAGGCCCTCTTGCTGGCCCTGTTGCGCCGCGAGCGCGGTGGCGAAGGGAGCCACCTGCAGGTGTCGCTCCTGGCTAGTGGCCTCAGTGCCCTGGTCAACCAGGCCACCAATTATCTGGTGGCGGGCCATGAGCCCGGACCCGTTGGCTCCGATCATCCCAATATCGTCCCTTACGGCACTCTCTTTGAGACCGCCGGGGGAGGCTCCCTGGTGCTCGCCGTCGGCAACGACGTCCAGTTTGCGGCCCTCTGCCGGGTATTGGGACTGGCGATCCCGGAGGCCTATGCCACCAACCCCCAGCGGGTGCAGGCTCGTGAAGCCGTGAAGGCCTGGCTTGCCCCCGCGATCCGGCGTTGGCCACGTGATCCGCTGTTACAAGCGCTGAAGAGTGCGGGCGTTCCGGCCGGAGCGGTGTACCGTATGGGGGAAGCTATGGCCCTGCCGCAGGCACTCGACTTGCGCCTGCAGGCGGGCAGTCGGCAGGGGCTGCGCCACCTCGCCGCTACCGGCGAGGGCCTGCCCCGCCTGGATCTGCGCCCACCGCCCCACCTGGGCGAGGGGGGCGCGGCCGTGCTGCGGGAGCTGGGCTATGGGACCGCCGAAATCGACCGGCTTCGGGCCTCCGGCATTACCGGCTAGCCGGCTCCCGGCTCAGGGGTACATTGCGCCGGAAGGGGGTCTCAAACACCACTACGGTATTGGTGCCTTCCACACCTTCGATGGGTTGGATCTTCTCATACACCACCTCCCGGAGGTGGTTGTTGTTCACGGCATATACCTTGACCATGACCGCATAGCGGCCCGCGATGTTGACGCATTCCACCACCTCGGGGATGTGGGCCAGCGCCTCGACCACGGACTTGAGAAACTTGGCATTGGTGAGCATGATCTGGGTGTAGGCACAGCTCTCATACCCCAGCGCGTCCGGGTCAAGGCGAAAGGCGGCATCCTTGAGGATGCCGGCCTCCTTGAGCTTGCGCACCCGCTGATGGATCAGGGAGTTGGAGACACGCAGTTCCTGGGCCAACTGGCTGAAGGGGGTGCGGGCATCCCGGGTGAGGGCTTCCAGGATGTCCCGATCCAGAGGGTCAAGTTGACGCTGAGCCAGGGAATAGTACATGGTGGGAAAGTCAGTTTGATTGAATTTGGGGCCAAATATAAAAATGTGACACAAAATTAAACTGATCGTATCCAGTATGTTTTTGTGAGCGTACATTTGCTGTCAAATGTGTTATTAGTTATCGCTCACCCTTTATCCCGTTTCGTATTCCCATGACCCTGAAGGCCATTCTTTCTGTCAGCCTGGTGCTGTTTACTGTGATTGACATTGCGGGTTCCCTGCCGATCATCATCGATCTCAAGCGGCAGGGGACGGGCATACATGCTGCCGGGGCGACCCTGGTCGCCGGGGCGCTCATGTTGGCTTTCCTGTTTTTTGGGGCCTCTATCCTCAGCCTGTTGGGCATTGAGGTGGGGTCATTTGCCCTGGCGGGTTCGCTGGTGATTTTCTTCATCGGCCTGGAGATGACCCTGGGCATACGCTTTTTTCGCTCCGAACCCGACATGCCCAATTCCGGCACCATCGTGCCGATTGCCTTTCCGTTGGTTGCCGGGGCCGGGACCCTTACCACCTTGCTTTCCCTCAAGGCGAGCTATGAGACCGGGGCCATCCTGGCTGGTATCCTGGTCAATCTGTTGATTGTCTTTTTGGTCTTGCACAGTTCGGGTTATCTGGCAGAGCGGATTCCCAAGCCCGCACTCGCTTCGATGCGCAAGGTGTTTGGCATCCTCCTTATTGCCATCGCCATTCAGATGGTCCGCACGCATTGGATATAAGAGAGAGGCGATCCCACAACCGGGACTTCGCTGCGCTCAGGAGGGCGAGAAGCGGGAGGCGAGACATACTTGAATTTGGGCTATTTACCACAATTTTCCCTACATCAACGTGAGTTTCGGATAAAAATCGCTTTGAATGGCTCCCATCGATGATTGTCATGCTGAGCGAAGCGAAGCATCTCATGTGTCCTATTAGATCCTTCACTGGCGCCCTTCGGGCTGGCTCAGGATAATATTCAAACACTTGATAAGCAGTCGATTAGAGAATAGTCTTTCTCCGCTTATCCAAAACTCACGGTACATCAAGATTTATTCTCCCACGTACCGGGAAAAAAATCGCCAGATCTCCTCGCTGGCCTGAAGGCCTTGCTCGGGTCCGCTGGGCCAGACGTGGCCGCCGCCCACGATTTCATAGTAGAGAAATTCGCGATCGGGGGCAGGCCCACCGTATTGGGTGCGGGTGACGGTCAGGTTGTTTGCCGCTGTCAAAGTGTCCTGCTGCCTGCGTGGCAGCCCCTGCGCCCAAAAATCCCGGGTAGCGGGGGTAGGCTCATATGCCCCCCCATCCGTCGCGGTTTTCCCGGTCACCTGCATAGAGGGAGGTGGAGTCGGCCGTCCCAAAGATGGCCATAAGCGGGAGTGCCGGCCTGCATGCTTCCAGATAGGCACTCATCATCACCCCCGCCACAGGGGCGATGGCCCGAAAGGCCTCCGGATGCTGGCAGGCCATCAGAAAACTCATGTCCCCTCCATTGGACATGCCGGTGAGGAAGGTTTGCTCAGGGGAGAAGCCATGTGTCTGCTGCAACTGACGGCTCAGGGCAAGGAGAAAGCCGACATCGTCCCGCTCCAGTTGGGCGTGGAAGTCGTAGCCAACCTGCCAGAAGGTTCGGCCTTCGTGGTCCTCGCTGCCTTGCGGATACACCACCACAAAACCTTCCCGTGCGGCGATGGCATTCATACCGGTATAGGCCATGATGTCGCGGGCGTTGCCGGTAAAGCCATGCAGCACCATCACCAAGGGAGCCCCCGCGGGCAGGGCCTCCGGCCGATAGAGCAGATAAGTCCGCTCCCTGTCCTCGAAGGAAAGGGTACCTTCGTGTAGACGATCTTCCGAACCTGACGGACTACAGCCTGAGAGGAACAGGCTCAGCAACAGGATTATCGGGACCAGGAGGCGCGAGTGAGACTGCATACATCAGGCTGGGTCAGACTGTGTGGCGGGAAGGCGTTTGCCGGTTTTCAGGTTAAATATCCGGGGACGCAGCAGGCCCCATTTGGCCAGGCGAAAGCTAAGGGATACCCGCAGGACCCCGAGACCATAGACCACTGACCGGCGGAAGTTGATGGAGGAGGCCTCCTTGAAGTAGCGGGTGGGACAGGTCACCTCCCCGATGATGTAGCCCGCCCAGGCGATCTGGGCCAGCATCTCGTTGTCAAAGACAAAGTCGTCACTGTTTTCCTCCAGCGGCAGTTTCTCCAGAATCTCCCGCGAGAAAGCCCGGTAGCCGGTGTGGTACTCGGCCAGTTTTTGGCCCATGAGGATATTCTGTACCAGGGTCAGAAAGCGGTTGGCGATGTACTTGTACAGGGGCATGCCCCCGGCGAGGGCACCTCGCCCCAGGATGCGCGACCCCAGCATAACCGGGAACAGGCCGTGGGCGATGGGATATACCATCGCCTCCAGCAGCTTGGGGGTGTACTGATAGTCAGGATGCAGCATCACCACGATGTCGGCCCCGATGCGGAGGGCCTCCTGATAGCAGGTTTTCTGGTTGCCGCCATAGCCGCGGTTTTGGGGATGCTGGATCACATGGTCGATGCCCAGGGCATGGGCCCGTGCCACCGTATCGTCCCGGCTCTGGTCATCTACGAGGATGACTTCGTCGACCAGTTCGCGAGGGATTTCGGCGTAGGTGTCGGCCAGCGTCTGCCCGGCATTGTAGGCGGGCATCACCACCACTACTTTTTTTCCCTGAATCATAAAAAGAGAGGTCAGAAGACAGAGGAGAGAGGTCAGACTTGGACTGTCGAAGAGCCCGAATGTCGAGGAGCTTGCTCAAAGAAGCTAAACCATAGGATCTAAGCGCGCTTCAGATAGATTATGTGTCTCAATCTATTGAAAACTAGGTAAAACCTCCTTGCCTTCCCAGGATTTCACGGAGGTCCTCGTCGGTCAGGTTGTTTTCCTCCATGAACAGTCTTATTTCCAGGTA
>RFHL01001088.1 GCA_003696875.1 Bacteroidota bacterium
CTGCAGGAGGGTGACCTGCTGATGGCCACCCAAAACACCCTGCTCGCCCCCATCGCCAATGGCGATCTGCTGCGGGTGCAGGAGATCGGCCCCTCCGAGACCCGGGCTGGCTTGCGCTTTACCCGGGTCAAGGTGAGCCTCGCCCACCGGAGCGAGGAGGAGACCCACGAGCTTTTTATGTTTGCCCATCTGCTGGACTCCAGTGCCAACAACCTCGACGAAGCCTCGCATCAGCAGCTGCTGATCGACTTTGCCAAGCGCATGCGCACCAAAAACATCAAGCAAAAAAGCCCCGAGTTTCGGATGGCCATGATGGAAGATCCTTACCTGAATGCGCTGCGGGCTGTTTACGGCTATGCCATTACCGGCCATAAGGCACAAGGGGGCGAATGGGACGAGGTCTTCGTCTGGCAGGATCATCACATTACCCAATGGAATCCCGTAACGGCCTACCGCTGGTGGTACACGGTGATTACCCGGGCCCGCAAGCGGGTGCACCTGCCCGATGCCCCTTTTGTGGGGTAGGGACTTTTGTGGGGTAGGGACAGGTCTCGACCTGTCCCTCCAAACGGATGACGGAAACCGCCACCTGTACCAGGATAGCAATATTTGACAACCTATATTAATATTGACAAGCAGTGCATGGAATAGGCATTCCATTCCGCATTTGCTTTCGGGCAGACCAATTGCATAGACAGCCGTGAAGCCCGGCATTCCGCCGGGGCTGTTTTTACGGTTTATGTAGTCTATCATGCCTGATCTGTCCTATGCCTGGGACCGCTACCGCGAGGGCAAAGCCGCCCGCGAGGCGGGCGATGTCCCGGCCCTGCACGAGGCGCTGGATGCGCTGGTCCATCTGCCGGAAGCCATTCGCCACGACACCCGCCTGGGCAATGCCTGCGGCTGGCTCCTCTACTACCAGGCCAAGGCCTGCCTGCAGGCCACGCCGCCCGACACGGCCGGCGTACGCGAACTCCTGCTCAAGGCCCGGGCGTTTGCCTACGACCGCAGCCAAACGCCCAATCCCTGCTCTTTGCTGCTGCGGCAAGCCATCAAGATTCGCCCGCAGTTCCCGGAGTTCCTGGCGTGGGTGCGCTGGTGGAACCTGGACCGCCTGCAACCGGAGGATTATGTCCCCTACACCCCGCCGGGGGGGCAGCCGCTGATGACCCTGGCCGAACAGGCCTGGCTGGCCCTGGGCAAAGCCCTCGTAGCCGGCGGCGAAAGCGGCGCCCGCCCCGATCCCGCAGAGCTGGAGACCTATGTGGTGCAGGTCGGCTGGGTGCTGGATGCCCACCCGGACTTCGAGTTTCTGCCCTACATGCGGGCGCAGGTCTATATGGCGCTCGATCAGCCGGAACATGCCCTGGAGAACCTGCGCCCCTTTGTGAGGGCCCATAGCCATCAGTTCTGGGCCTGGGACTGGCTGGGCCGGGCCTACTACCGCCTGGGCGAAACCGAGGCGGCGCGGGCCTGCCTGGCCCGCGCCCTGAGTGAGCGCACGCCGGCGGCCATGCTGGTGACCACCCGCGAGCGCTACGCCCGCCTCGCCCGGGAGATGGGCCACGAGACCGAGGCCAAGGCCTGCCTGCAACAGGTCATCCGCACCCGAATGGAGACATGGGGTCGGCTGCCCAAGCGCCTCGAACGCGAACAGGCGAGCGACTGGTATCAGGCCACCGAAGCCGCTGCATCCCGTGACCTACAGATTGGCGACTGGGCGCGTCAGGCAACCACTTACCTCTACGACGACCTCCCGGAGGAGCTCGCCGTCGTCACAGCGGTGAGCCGGGCCAAGGGGATGGCCTGGTACCGGCTGGACCGGGAGCGCAGCGGCAACCTGCGCCTGCACGAACTCGATGTGCCGGCGGAGGTGTACCCCGGCGATGCCCTGCGCCTGCGGGTACAGGCGCAGGCTGGAAAGGAAGAAGTCTGGTACCGGGCCCTCACCGCCCGCCCCACCGACGAGCCTCTGCCACCCGACCTAGCACGCTCCTTTCAGGGGACGCTGGTGCGTCCCGAGGGCAAGCCTTATGGCTTTGTGGACCACAAGTATTTTGTCCCCCCTGCCTTGCTGCAGGAATCAGACCTGCCGGACGGTACTTCCGTGCAGGGGGGCCTCATCATGGACTATGACCGCAAGCGCAAAAAGTGGGGCTGGATGGTGGTGCGACTGGAGGAGGCCTGAGGAGAAGTCGGAGGTCAGAAGCCAGAGAAGAGAAAGAGGCCTGTGGGTTGTTTCCCTTTAAAGGGAAACGGGGCTGCGCATAAGGGTTTAGCAGAGGTCAGAAGCGAGACAAAAAGGTTTCCGCTCTCGAAGGCCCCTTGGGGCCGGTCTCGCCTCTCAAAATCTAAAATCCGGTTCATTCTGGGCCTTCTTCCACGCCATACTTCTTGAGCTTGGCTTTCAGGGTATTGAGGGCGATGCCGAGGGTATCGGCGGTACGGCTCTTGACGCCGCCCTGTGCCTCGAAGACCCGCAGGATGTGGCGGCGCTCCATCTCGGCGAGGCTGAGGTCGTAAGCCTCGGGCCGGTGCCGCAGGATGCGGTCGAGATGAGCTTGCCGGACTTTTTGGCCCCGGGCAAAGACGTACAAGCGGGTGATAAGGCTGTCGAGCTCGCGCAGGTTACCGGGAAAGTCGTAGGCAAGGAGCCAGGCACGGACGGGATCGTCGAGCCGGAGGGCCTCACGATGTTCGGCAAGGTCACGACGCTTCTCAATGAAATAATCAATGAACTGCCCCTTTTCTGCGAGGGGGTAGTCGCGCAGGGCGGGGAGGTGAAGCTCGACGACGGCGAGGCGGTAGTAGAGGTCCCAGCGAAAGGTGCCGGCCATACAGGCGGCCATGAGGTCCTTATTGGTGGCGGCGACGATGCGCACATCGACGGGGCGGACTTTGGTCTCGCCGATGCGGGAGACCTCCCGCTCCTGCAAGACCCGCAGCAGGGCCTGCTGCATGTAGGGCGAGATATCGCCGATCTCGTCGAGAAAAAGCGTCCCGCCATCGGTCTCCTCAAAGAGCCCCTTGCGGTGCTCATCAGCGCCGGTAAAGGCACCCTTTCGATAGCCAAACAGGCGGGACTCCAGCAAATCCTGCCCCATCGCGGCACAGTTGAGCCCGTGGAAGGGGGCCGCCGCACGGCGAGACTCCTGATGGATATGTTGGGCAAGGTATTCCTTACCGGAACCGCTCGGCCCCTGGATGAGTACGGGCACCCGTTCGGCCCGGGCCACCTCACTGGCCTCTTCATAGACCTCCTGCAGGCGCGGGGTGACGAGTCCCTGCGGGGGGCGTTTTTCGCCTTCGGCAATGGCATTGAGCCGCTGGGCGATGTAGGAGCCTTGGAGCTGTATGTAACGGTAGCTGACGACCTTTTTGCCGCCCATTTGCCGGTCGAGACTTTGCAGGAGGCGGGTCCGGTAGCCATTTTGCTCGATATGAAAGAGCACCCAGGCCATGCGCATAGGGGTGGTGCCGGTGCTGAAGAGAAGGGTGATCTCGTCGTCGCGGTAGGGCGCCAAAGCCTTGTCGATTTTGCTCTGAATCTCCCGAAAGTCGAGGATGTCGCTCAGCGGATAGTGGGCCAGCTCGATGGGGGCATCAGGAAAATCATGCCGAATGCGGGTGAAAAGCAGGGTACTGCGGTAGTCATCCTCCGGTGCCGAGGAGAGCAGCAGGTGCCGGTCGTAGCCTTCCCGCTCCAGAAATCCGGTGTCGTAGAGGCCGTAATTGGGGCTTTCGGGAGAGATGTCCCCATAGTCAGGATCGCCCTGATGCTGGTTGAAGTCGGTGTACCAGGCGAGCCAGGAAACGAGCAGCTTCATGGAGGGGAATTAAGGCGTGGAAGAAAAGCAGGAAGCTCGTCAATTTTTGTCAGAAAAGATAGCAGACTGATAGGAAAAGGCGCCCCAAGAGTCGCTTGATGGGCCAAACCTCTCTGGCGTCGACTTTGCCTGATCTGAAGAAGGGTTCAGAAGCGAGAGCCGGGATACGAGACGGGCGCATGATGCGCCTCCGAGACAGCAAAACACCATTGTCTCGCCTCTCGCAGCGAAGCGATCTCCCCTCTAACCATCTCACATGCAACTCATCATCAACAAAAAAGGCGCAAAGCTGGGCATCCGGGAAGGACGTTATCGCCTGCGTGTAGGTGAGGAAGCGCAGTATGTGGCGCCGGCCAAGGTGCGGAGCATTCTGCTACAGCCGGGAACCTCGATCACGCATGAAGCGGTGCGGATGGCGGTCACGCAAGAGACAGAGATTCTCTTTGTGGACGAAACGGGCTTTCCTTTTGCGCGGCTGTGGAGCCACCGCTACGGTTCGGTATCCACGATCCGCAAAAACCAGGTGGCTTTTGGGCAGGGGCCGGCAGGGCTGGACTGGATCAAGGGCCTGCTGGCCCGCAAGTTGGAGAACCAGACCGTGATCCTCGCCCTGCTCCAGCCCGATGACGTGACACAACTACCGGAGATCCAGCAGGCAGCGGCGCAGATTGAGCATTACCGGGGACGCATCCTCGGGGTGGAAGGCGAAGGCACCGGCACAGTGGCCGGCACCCTGCGAGGGTTGGAGGGAAGCAGCGGCCGGGTGTATTTCCAGACGCTGGGGCGCTGCCTGCCGCCCCTCTACCAGTTTGACGGCCGCTCCCAGCGGCCGGCGCGGGATATGTTCAATGCCCTGCTGAACTATGCCTATGGCATGCTCTACGGCACGGTGGAGGGGGCCCTGATCCAGGCAGGCCTGGACCCCTACCTGGGGGTACTGCACCGCGACGAGCACAACCGGCCCGTGCTCGTCTATGACATGATCGAACCCTACCGGGTGTGGGCCGAGTATGTGGTGGTGCGCCTCTGCCTGGACCAGGTGATGTTTGAGGAGTTTTTTGAGGTGCAACAAGGCGGCTACTGGCTCAACGGGCAGGGCAAGCGGGTACTGATCCACGCCATGAATGACTACCTGGACGAAACCATTGAGATGAGCGGCGAGAAACAGCCCCGCCGCCGACACATCCTGCGCGAAGCGCAGGCCTTGGCCCAACGCCTGAAATGAGACCGGCGCTTCGCGCCGGCGCGACGTCTTGATGCAGCGCAAGCGCCCCACTTCCCTTCTTCCCTATTTCCCGAATCCCCCACCTCCCCACACCCCCATCC
>RFHL01001089.1 GCA_003696875.1 Bacteroidota bacterium
GCCGGAAGCAGTCTTTCCTGCCCAAAGAAAAAGCATCTAGAAACGGAAAAAAAGTGCCAGGGGCCAAGCCGCCTCGATGCCGCTCTGAGCGGCCTGATGCGGTGGTCCTATGGCACAGCCTATAAGCATTTGCATTCCCCTAAAACTTTTTGCAAATTTGCATAACACCGTTAAGATTCCTGACATGGAACAAACGTCCCACAAAGCCCGCCGGCAGCGGGAAATCGAGACCCAACGCGAAGCGATCCTGGAGGCTACGCGTCAGTTGGCCCGCCAAAACGGCTGGCCCAAGGTATCGATCCGCAAGATTGCCGACATCGTACAGTATACGCCGCCGCTGATCTACGAGCACTTCAAGAACAAAGAAGCCCTGCTGATTGAGCTGGAGGCGGTGGGGTTCGGGAAGCTGCGCCGCACGCTGGATGAAGCCCGGCAGCGAAGCGGCGATCCGGTCCTGCAACTGGTGGCCCTGGCCGAGGCCTACTGGGAGTGGGCTTTTGCCCATGCCGAGCTGTACCAGGTGATGTTTAATCTCGAAGGCGTGCAGGCCACCTCACCACGGGAAACCGCCCTGCGCGAGGCAGGGCCGGCCGTCACCGAGACCTTGCGGCAACTGGTGCTTTTTTCCGGACCACTTGATGAGCTGTTTTTCAATTGGTGGGCCATGTGTCATGGCCATGTGTGCCTGATCATGAGCGGCCACTTGCAGGGGCATCGTAGCGCCATCCGTCAGGCGCTGCTGAGCGGCACAGAGCGCTTTGCGCAGGGCTTGCGGTGAGACCTGCTACTGGCTTTTGCCGAATGATGGCGCTATTCAGCGGGCAATGTCCTCCAGGATGTACCCAAAGGTACGGACGATGTCCTTTTCTGTCACGATCCCGACGAGTTTGCCTTCATGCAGCACCGGCAGGCAGCCGATCTGATGGATACCCATCAGCCGGATACCTTCCTGCAAATTGGCGTCTGCCTCAATGGTGATGGGCCGGGGCGTCATGATTTCTCCGGCGGTATAGGCCGCGGGATCGGGGCAATAGTTTTTTAGTAAGTGCGCCGTAGAAAGGATGCCTACCACCTCTCCACGGGCATTCTCGACCGGGATGTGGTGGATATGGTGCCACTCCATCATTTGCATGGCCAGGTCGAGCGGATCTTCTTCCTGAACGGTGAAGAGGTCGGTTGACATGATCTGGCGTATGCGCCAGAAGCGGCTGCGCCAGTTGGCGGGGTTTTCAAGCTTGACCGGGGTCCAGTTGTGCACGGGTTGCCGGCTTTCCTGCCGGCGCCAGGCGCTGGCAGTGGCAGCCACAAGGGCCTCTCCGGTGTGCTTTTCCTTACGCAGGGTATGGAAAGTATCCAGCCACCAGCGGGCGCCGGTGCGCCCTTCGCGGACCCGGTCCTCGATGATATCGAGATAGCGCGTGATGTCGGCCGGCAGGATATCGGCGGCCTCCAGGCCGGCCCGGGCGATGGGCAGCAACTCATTGAGAATCAGGTCGCGGGCCGGGATCAGGCGTTGCCTGCGCCAGGTAAACTGCGCGCCCAGCCCATGCCGGGCGGCTTTGAAGAAGTTGTGGCGCACCTCGTCAAAATCCATTTCCTCGGGCAGGGCATGATAGGCCTTGGGCATGCCGCGCATGACCCCCAACCAGAAGGCCATATTGGCCATTTCGTCGGCCACGGTGGGGCCGGCAGGGATGTAACGGCACTCGATGCGGAGATGGGGTTTGCCTCCGGGAGAGCGACCGTAGCAGGGCCGGTTCCAGCGGTAGATGGTGCCATTGTGCAGCATGAGCGAATGCAGCCGGGGGGTCTTGCCAGCGGCAACCATGGCGAGGGCATCCTCGCCGTTCTCGGCGGTGAGAATCACCTTGTATTTGGCGACGGCTTCCTTGAAAAGCTCCAGGACCGAACCCTGCAACCATTGTTTGCCAAAAGGCACCCGCGCCACGCGCTCGCGGTGAAGGGTGGACTGGTTGCGGATGTCGGTAGCTTGCTGAAACAAGGCAATGCGGGTCTCTTTCCAGAGACGCTTACCCATCAGCAAGGGGGAATTTACCATTCCGGCGAGTATGGGACCGGCGATGGCCTGGGACCAGTTGTACATCCGCACAAAGTCCTCGGGGTCCACTTGCAGGTGGACCTGGAAGCTGGTATTGCAGGCCTCATACAGGATGGTGTTGTGATGGGCGATCAGTTCGTCCTTGCCCTGGATGTAAAACTCGAAGTCCTTGCCTTTTTCCGCATACATACGATCCGAAAGGGCCTTGTACCGGGGGTTGGGGGTCATGTTGTCAAAGATGAGGTCCCCCGGCTGAATGGTGGGCAGGATACCAGCCAACAGCACCCGGCTCCCGTAGGTGGTGGCGGAAGACTGCACCTTGCCCAGCATATCCAGAAGCTGGGCTTCCATGAGCGACAGGCCCTCACCGGTAAAAACCTGAGGGTCAAGATTGATCTCCAGATTGAAGCGCCCCAACTCCGACGTGAAATGTGGGTCCTGCACATGCTCCAGAATTTCCGGCCCCGTCAGGGCCGGCTGCCAGTCCTGGTCCACAAGGGAAAACTCCTGTTCGGCGCCGATGCGTTGCACCCCGGTCTCGAACATTCCTTGCTCCAACATCAACTCTAAGGCCCGCACCTCATTCAGCATATTGCGAATAAAGGTGCGTTGCGCCTGGGTCGATGCCCGCGTGTTAACTAGCTGTTCGCCCATGACATTGGTCTATTGGTAATCTTAACCTGGAATTTCAAATGATGCGCCTCTTAATCTTTCATTTCAATGATTATCAGAGAGAAATGCAAGGACAAAAGTCATTCAAGGAAAATTTTTGGCTTCCCGCCGGGGTACTTTCCAGGATGAATCCTGAGAAATGGATAGGCGATTTCCAAAGTTCGATACCATTGGCATGTTCAGGGGTCCCTACTCGTTACTTCCTGAGAAATAATGAATCAGGCCATTGCCTGGGTTTCCCCATATGCAGGCCTATTTTCTCTCAACCAAAACATGAATAACCCATCGGGCACCCCCTCGGCTACCCAAAACTTCCTGGAACGTACCGCCGGAAGGGAATGCTGTTGGATACGAGCCTCCTACCCCAGCGCATCCAGCTGCGCCAGCAGCGCATCATTTTCGGCCGGTGTGCCAACCGTGATGCGCAGGCAGCCCTCGCAGAGGGCGAGGCGGGAACGATCCCGCACGATGGTCCCCTGCCCCATCAACTGCTGATAGCGGTGGCGGGCATCATCCATCCTGACCAGCAGGAAGTTAGCATCACTTGGATACACTTTTCCGACTATCGGCAGGGCGGCCAATCCCTCGGCCAGACGGGTGCGCTCCACAAGCAAGGTGGCCACCATCGCATCCTTTTTCGCCACCGCGGCCAGGGCCTCCAGGGCTTTTTCTTGGGTGAGGCCATTGACGTTGTAGGGCGGCTTGATCTTGTTAAGCACCCCGATCACGGCGGGATGGGCAAAGGCCATCCCCAGACGCAGGCCCGCTAATCCCCAAGCCTTGGAAAAGGTCTGGAGCACCACTAGGTTGGGATAGCGGTCGAGTAGCGGCAATAGCGAGGCCTCTGGGGCGAAGTCGATGTAGGCCTCATCGACCACCACCAACCCCTTGGCTTTTTGGAGGATGAGCTCAATGGAGGCCAGGGCCATGAGGTTGCCGCTGGGGTTGTTGGGCGAACAAACAAACACCAGCTTGGTGCCAGGCCGCAAGGCCGTGATTACCTCCGCAATGTTGATCTGAAAATCATCGGTCAGGGGCACATGCACCACCTTGACCTGATTGAGGTCCGCGCTCACCTGATACATGCCGTAGGTTGGCGGCATGGTGATGACGTGGTCTCGCTTGGGCTCACAAAAAGCCCGGAACAGCAGGTCGATGGGTTCGTCGCTGCCGTTGCCGAGAAAAATCTGCTCTGGCCGCACGCCTTTTAGGGGGGCGAGCTGGGCTTTGATGGCCCGCTGCAGCGGGTCAGGGTAACGATTATAGGCCTCTTCGGTAGCTGACCCCAGGCTGTTTTCGTTGGCGTCGAGAAAGATATCGGCCTGCCCGGCAAACTCATCGCGGGCCGAGCTATAGGGTTTCAGATCCCGGATGTGGGGCCGGGTGAGTTGCTCGATGTTCATGGAGAGAAGTCAGAAGACAGAAGCGATAAGGTCCCGATGCCCGGGATTTCACTACATTCAACAGAGA
>RFHL01001090.1 GCA_003696875.1 Bacteroidota bacterium
ATGATGTGGAAGTGGTCCAGGCCCTGACAAGGGCCGGTTTCAGCCCGGACCGGCCGCTGCCGGTCTATCTGGATCTGGATGTGGGCATGGGCCGCACGGGCATCGCCCCCGGACCTGAGGCGGTGGCGGTGTACCGAGCCATCGCAGCGGCGCCGGGCCTGCAGGCCGCCGGCCTGCATGTGTATGACGGCCATCTGCGGCAGCCCGACCCTGCCGCCCGGCTGGCGGCGGCCGATGCCCTCTTTGCGGAGGTGGTGGCCTTCCGGGATGCCTTGCAAGCCGAAGGGCTGCCGGTGCCCGATCTGGTGGTGGGGGGCTCCCCTTCCTTCCCGCTGCACCGGCAGCGGCCGGGCATCCGCCTGAGCCCGGGAACCTTTCCCTTCTGGGATGCGGGCTACGGGGCGCTCTGCCCCGAACTCCCTTTCCAGCCGGCAGCGGTGCTGGTGAGTCGGGTGATTTCCCGCCCCGGCCGGGGGCGGCTGTGTCTGGACCTGGGCCATAAGGCCGTGGCAGCCGAAAACCCGCTGGACCAGCGGGTGCGTTTCCTCAACCTGGCCGTCACGGCCTGGGTCGGGCAAAGCGAGGAACATCTGGTCGTAGAAGTGGCTGATCCAGATGCCTGGCCGGTAGGCAGCCTGGTCTATGGGGTGCCCTGGCACATCTGCCCGACTACGGCCCTGTATCAGGCGGTGGTCCCGGTGATGGAGGGTGCGTGCCGGCCAGCCTGGCCGGTGGTGGCCCGCGACCGAAAATTGACTTTCTAGCCCCGGTTTGGCATCGTATCTTTGTCTGGCCTCACCCCATATTTTGTTGAAAAGTCCCCCTAAACCGAATGTATGCGCATCGCTGTATTCAGCACCCAATCCTACGACCGTACCTTTCTGGATGAGGCCAATGCCGACAGCCGGCATGAGCTGGTCTATCTCCAGCCAAACCTGAATCCCTACACCATGGCCCTGGGTGAAGGCTATCCAGTCATCTGTGTGTTTGTCAATGACGTTCTGGACGCGACGGTGCTGCGGCATCTCGCCACCCATGGCCTCAAGCTCGTGGCGCTGCGCTGTGCGGGCTTCAACAACGTAGACCTCGACACAGCCGCCGAATTGGGTATCAAGGTCGTACGGGTCCCGGCATATTCGCCTCATGCGGTGGCTGAGCATGCCCTGGCCCTCATTCTCACCCTCAACCGCAAGACCCACAAAGCCTACAACCGGGTACGCGAGGGAAACTTTTCCCTGGAGCGGCTGGAAGGCTTTGACCTCTATGGCCGCACCGTGGGGGTGATCGGAACGGGCAAAATCGGGCAGGTTTTTTGCCGCATTATGCAGGGGCTGGGCTGTCAGGTTCTGGCCTATGACAAATACCCGGCCGAGGCGCTCGCCGCCCAAGGGGTGCGCTATGCCTCTTTGCCCGAGCTTCTCCATGCTTCGGACATCATTTCCCTGCATTGTCCCCTGACCCCTGAGACCCATCACATCATCAATGCCGAGGCGCTGGCCCAGATGAAGCCCGGGGCCATGCTGATCAATACCAGCCGCGGCGCCCTGATCGATACGCAGGCTGTGGTGGCGGCGCTGAAATCCCGCAAGCTGGGCTATCTTGGGATAGACGTCTACGAACAGGAGGAAGCCCTCTTTTTCCAAGATCTCTCCGAACAGGTGATTGAGGACGACACCATCTCCCGTCTGATGTCCTTCTCCAATGTCCTGATCACCGCACACCAGGCCTTTTTTACCCGCAATGCGCTGGAACAAATTGCAACCGTCACGATGGGAAACATCGACGCCTTTGTGGCGGGAAAAGCCCTCGCTTTTGAAGTAGGAAGGGACTAAAAAAAGTCAGAACATTGCCGTGGAAAAGGGTGACCTTGCCGAAGGTCTTGCCGTCTCAGCACGAGTCGGCCGAGGTCGGCCGTTGCGTCTTCATTTGCCTGCCAGGCTACCCTGTTCTCCATCTATTTCTTTCCGACCAACCACCTGCATGACCGCCTTTCAAGCCCACCCGACGCGGGAGATCCGTCCGGGTACCTTCGAGCCCGCCGACCACTGGTATCCCCGGGCGCTCAATGCGCAGATCCACCCCATGGTGTCCTTTTTCATGAACCTGGGCCCGGAACGGCTGCTTACCCGCTATTGCCACCTGAATCCCCGGGTGGATCGGCAAAAGCTCGCCGAGCTGCTCGACTATCGACCCCGCTATTTTCTCCACGCCGGGGCCGACCTCTTTCACGTCACCAATGCGCAGGGCAACCGGCAGATGGTGGTGATCGAAACCAACTCCAGCCCCTCGGGGCAAAAGTCCATGCCCCTGGTAGACGAGCAAGCCGAGCAAGGCGGCTACCGCACCTATATGGCGGAGACCTTCCTGCCGGCGGTGAAAGCCCGCCGCAACAAGGTCGAAGGCCGGCTGGCCGTGATTTACGACAAAAATCCTATGGAAGCCTCGGGCTATGCCGGGGCTATGGCCGATGTCTTTGGCGAGCCAGTGCTCTTTGCCCCCTTCTTCTTGCAGGATCCCGATCCACCGGTGCGCTTCAGGGACAGCGTAATGGAGGTACGGGACGCGGCGGGAACCTGGCATCCCATCCGGGCCGCCTTTCGCTACGTAACCCAAAAACCCTGGAACCGGTTGCCGGTCTTCTCCCGCACCCTCATCCTGAACCCGGTCATCGCCTGCCTGGCCGGAGGCCGTAACAAGACCATGGCCGCCAAGGCCTATGATCTGCTCAATGCCGAGATTGCCCCCTATGGGCTGCATATTCATACGCCCGCGACCATCTGGGATGTCCACAAAAACGAAATCCCCCTTTGGGTCCGCAAGCTCGGTGGTCATGCCGTGATCAAAGTCCCCTACAGCAATGCGGGACAGGGCGTCTACACCATTGTGAATGAGGGCGAACTCGACGCCTTCATGGGCGAAAAGCACGCCTACGACAAGTTTATCGTGCAGAGCCTCATTGGCAACTACAAATGGAGCTCCACCTCGGAAAAAGGGCGTCTGTATCACGTAGGGACTATGCCCAGCACGAAAAAGAACAGCTATGTGGCCGACCTGCGCATGATGATCACCCGCACCGAGAAAGGGATCCGGCCGGTGGCCATCTATGCCCGCCGGGCCCGTGAGCCGCTGATGGACGACCTCCATGAAGCCAAGAGTTCCTGGGACATCCTGGGGACCAACCTCTCCATCAAGCGGGAAGACGGCACCTTTGGCAGCGACAGCAGCCGGCTGATGATGATGGACCGCCGGGACTTTAACAAGCTGGGGATCAGCGTCGATGACCTCATCGAAGGCTACATCCAGACCCTGCTGGCCATGGTCGCCATCGATCAGATGGCGCAGACCTTGCTGAACCAGAAAGGCCGCCTGCGGCCGCGGCTGTTCCGCTCCCTGAACGAGGACCCGGTCCTGATTCAGGAAATCATGAGCGAATGAAGCCGGGAGCAAATGACCATTTCCCGCTCCCCTGCCTCTGACTTTTTTACCCTCACTGCCCGTTTCATGTCTTCTTCCTATCCCATCATCAAATCTCTGGATCTGGCGGCCGCGCCAGCAGGCCAAATCAGCCGCTATTGGGTACACGTGGTATCCAGTGGCATGGGCCAGCCCATCCTCATTCCCATCATCGTCGCCAAAGGCCGGGCACCCGGCCCGGTACTGGGCCTCACAGCGGCCGTCCACGGCAATGAGCTGAATGGCCTCCCGGTGGTGCAGAAGGTGTTTCAGCTGGTGCATATCGACCGCCTGGCCGGTACGCTGGTGGGGGTACCAGTAGTCAATGCGCCGGGCTTTCTGCTCAACCAGCGGACCTTTAACGATGGCAAGGACCTCAACCGGCTCATGCCGGGCAAGGCCAACGGCACCACCAGTGAGGTATATGCCCATCGGATTCTGCAAAAAGTCGCCCGGCACTTCGAGTACCTGATCGACCTGCACACGGCCTCTTTTGGCCGGGTAAACTCCTACTACATCCGCGCAGACATGGAGCATCCGGTAACGGCCCGCATGGCCGAGCTGCAAAACGCCGAAATCATCGTCAACAATGCCGGCGGCGACGGTACCCTCCGGTCGGCAGTCGCCGCCCTGGGCATCCACGCCATCACCGTCGAGGCCGGCGATCCGCACAAGTTCCAGAAAGGGATGATCCGTTCGGCCATCACCGGCATCATGAATGTCATGAGCGACCTCGGCATGATCGAGGATCCGATCCTGCCACCGGAAGTACCGCCGGTGCGCTGCCACAAATCTTACTGGATCTATACCCAGGCGGGGGGGATCCTCGAGATTTTCCCGAAAATAACGGAACAGGTAAAAGCCGGTGAGCGGATTGCCCTGGTGCGCAACCTGTTTGGGGATGTCATCCGGGAATATCACGCTCCCGAGAATGGCATTGTGGTGGGACGCAGCATCAACC
>RFHL01001091.1 GCA_003696875.1 Bacteroidota bacterium
GGGCTGCTCCGGGCTCCGCTTCGCTGCGGTCGCTTGCTGCGCGCGCGACTTCCCCTGCGCATCCCTCACGCCGCACCTGCCATCGCCTCAGGGGTTCTTGTGCCGCTGCCAGATGCGGCGCGCATAGGCCTTCGTCGCCGGATGATGCCGCAGCCGCCACAGCCGCTCTGTGGCCCGGCGACCCGTCACCGCCACATCCACGATCGGCGGCGGGTAGGCCTCCCCCCATGCAAACCGATAGCCCTGCGCCTCCAGGGGGGTCATCGTCCAGGGCCGCAGCACCAGATGATCAGGCAGCCCGGCCAGCTCCGGCACCCACTGCCGGATAAAGGCCCCATCCGAATCGTGATCCTGCGCCTGCTTGACCGGATTGTAGACCCGTACCGTGTGGATGCCCGTCGTGCCCGCCTGCATCTGAAACTGTGGGTAGTGAATTCCCGGCTCAAAGTCCAGAAACAGCCGCGCCAGGTGGCGCGCGCCCCGGCGCCAGTCCAGCCACAGGTGATGCGTCAGAAAGGACACCAGCATCGCCCGCAGGCGGAAATTGAGATAGCCCGTCTCCGCCACGCAACGCATAGCCGCATCGACCAGGGGATAGCCAGTCTGGCCCGTTTCCCAGGCCTGGTAGGCCGCCTCGTCCCATTCCGTCCGGATCTGGTCAAAGAAGGGGTGTTGATTGTGGTACTCCATGCCCGGCTCCGCCTCAAACTTCTGGATAAAGTGATCTCGCCAGAGCAGGCGCGTCCGAAAGGCCTCCAGCGGATGCCGCTTGCCACCCTGGGCCAGGGCGCGATTCGTCGCCTGAAAGACCTGGCGCACCGAGAGATTGCCCCAGGCCAGGTAGGGCGAGACGCGGCCGCAGCTGCGGCGGCTGGCCAGGGGCTTGGAGAGATGGCGGGCATAGCCCGGATGGCGCTCTTTCAGAAAAGACTGCAGGTAACGCCAGGCTACCGTCTCCCCTCCCGGCTGCTGCCGGGGGTGGGTCTCGGTCCAGGCCACGGGCAGGGGCTCGCCCCTCAGTTGCCGCCACAGCTCCCCCGGCACGGGGGCCTGCTGCAGCACGGGCAGGTCCACCGTATCCAGGGGTGCCATCAGGGCGTCTCGGAGCTGGTCCGGCCAGCCCTGCCGGTGCTGCCTTCCCCGCACCACCCCGCCCATCTGCCATTGCCGCCAGGCAATGCCGTGGTGCCGGGCCCAGGCCGCTACCGCCCGGTCCCGGGTATAGGTGCGCCCCACCCCTGTCTCCTGATACGACAGGATCTGCCGGATCTCGAAATGGGCGCGCAAGCGCTCCAGCGTCTCGACCGCCTCCCGGCGGGCGATCAGTACCTCCAGGCCATGCGGCCGTAGGCGGGCCTGCATCTCGGCCAGTGAGGCCCACACAAAGCGGGCATGGCGCGGGTCGAAATCCGGGGCCCGCTCCCAGGCGGGCTCCCAGATGTAGAGCAGGAGCACCGGGAGCTCCCGGGCCGCGCAGGCGGCCCGGAGGGGCGCATGGTCATGCAACCGCAGGTCTCGCTTGAGCCAGACCACTTGTATGGCAGGGCGCACCGGCATATTGCGCTGCCAACCCCCTACATAGGCAAATTGTTCGGGCCCCAGCACGACCAAATTGGTTGCAATGTGTATCTTGCTCTTGGATCATGGCGCGTGAAAAACCCCTCAGCTATCTCACCTTTGGCCTGCTGGCCTTGCTCTACCTTCTCACCCGGGCCCGCTACGTCGGGTATGGGGATGGGCTGGGATTCCTGTACCATGCCACCCTTGGCTGGGATCTCGCCACCAATGCCACCAGCCATGTCCTTTATAACAACCTCAACCACGTCCTGCTGAGTTTACTACCCGGGAATCCGGTGTCCGTGCTTACGCTCGCCTCCGTTGCCTACGCCTGGGCTGCGCTCATCGTCTTCTACCGCATGGTGCGACTGCTGGTGGACGATCCCCTTGCCGCACTGATGCCGGTGCTGGTCCTCGGGACCAGCTTTACCTGGTGGCGACAGGCCGTCACCATTGAGGTCTATGCCTTCAACAGCCTGCTGGTGATGCTCATGATGTACTACGCCACCGCCGATCTCATCGCCGGCCGTAGCGAGCACGCCTACCGGGTAGCCCTGTTTCTGGGACTGGCTCTTCTGGCCCACATTCAGAACATCCTCTTTCTTCCCTTTCTGCTGGCCTACCTGTTTTTCCGGCCGGGCGCCAATGTTGCCAAGGGGGTACGTGCCCTCGGCCTGTTCGCTCTGATCGGCGGCCTGCTACTCATTCCGCCCCTCCTTTGGGACAGTCACTCCCTCCGGGCGATCTTTTTTGACCGGCAGTTCCAGGATGAGGTTCTTGCCCTTAACCTCATGAGCCTGACGCGGGGCAGCCTGCAAAGTGTGGCCTACTTTGCCTACAACTTCCACCTCTTCCTCCCCTTTTTGATTCATGGCTGGTGGCTGGCCTGGCGGCAAAATCGGCGGCTATTCTGGTTTTTCACCCTGGCCTATGCGCCTTTTTGGCTCTTTGCCATGCGCTACGACGTCCCTGACAGCTACGTCTTTTACCTGACATCCTATCTGGGCCTCTGCTTCATCGGCAGCCTCAGCTTCCGGTACTGGCACGCCCGCTGGCCCCAGCGGTGGCGTTCGCCACGGACATCGCTGCCCCGGCAGGCCCTGGTGCTCATGCTCACGCTGGCCCTGGCCCCTACGGTGTATTACCTCAGCTGGCGGATCGCCGAGACCCTGCCCCAGGCCCGGACCATTGCTGCACCCAAAGCCTACAAGGGTGGCCTACGCTACTACCTGTGGCCAGGCATGGAGTATGCCACCGACCCGCTTCAGCTCGCCCGGGACATTCACATGGGTACCCATCGTCCCGTGCCGGACTTTGAGCGATATCCCATCGCGATTTCCTACCTCAAGCACATACATGCGCTCCCCGAGCCGATTTCCCCGCCGGAATAGGTCTCGCATTTCTTTTCACTCCAAAAACGATTCTTTCATGTCGGACTCCTACATCCTCGCCCTCGACCAGGGTACGACCAGTTCCCGCGCCATCCTCTTTGATCAGGCTGGAACCATCTGCAGTGTTGCTCAGCAAGAGTTTACCCAGATCTTCCCAAAATCCGGCTGGGTCGAGCACGACCCCATGGAGATCCTGAACTCCCAGATCGCCGTAGCCCGGCAGGTCCTGAAACAGAAAGGCATCTCGCCCCGCCAGGTAGCCGCCATCGGCATCACCAACCAGCGGGAAACCGCCGTGGTCTGGGACCGCCACAGCGGTCGCCCCGTCTACAATGCCATCGTGTGGCAGGACCGCCGCACCGCCGGCATCTGTGACGAGCTTAAGGCCCGCGGCATGGAGCCCCATGTCCGCAAAGAGACCGGTCTCGTCCTCGACGCCTATTTCTCCGGGACCAAGGTGAAGTGGATTCTGGATTACCTGGCGATGAACAATCCGGACATCAAGGTCGAGGACCTCGCCTTTGGCACCATTGACAGCTGGCTCATCTGGCACCTCACCGGTGGCAAGGTCCATGCCACCGACTACACCAATGCGTCGCGCACCCTGATCTACAACATCCGGGACCTGGACTGGGACGAGACGATGCTGCAGGCCCTCAACATCCCGCGCAGCCTGCTGCCGGAGGTGCGCCCTAGTAGTGGCGACTTTGGCACTACGGATCCCTCCTGGTTTGACGGCGTCGAGATTCCGATCGCCGGCGTCGCCGGCGACCAGCAGGCGGCTCTGTTTGGGCAGGCCTGCTTCCAGCCCGGTATGAGCAAAAACACCTATGGCACGGGCTGCTTTCTGCTCATGAATACCGGCACCGAGCCGGTCTTTTCCCAGTCGGGTCTCCTCACCAGCCTCACCTGGAGCCCCAAGGGAGAGGTCAACTATGTGCTGGAGGGCAGCATCTTCATCGCCGGAGCGGCGATTCAGTGGCTGCGCGATGGCCTCAAGATCCTGGATGAGGCCCCGGACTCTGAATACTTTGCCATGAAGGTCCCCGACAATGACGGGGTATACGTGGTCCCGGCCTTTGCCGGGCTGGGGGCTCCCTACTGGGACATGTATGCCCGGGGGGCGATCTTTGGCCTGACCCGTGGCACCACCAAAGCGCACATCGTGCGCGCCACCCTGGAGTCGCTCGCCTACCAAACCCGCGACGTCCTCGACGCGATGGAGAAGGATGCCGGTACCCCCATCAAGGCGCTGCGCGTAGATGGCGGTGCCTCAGCCAACAATCTGCTCATGCAGTTTCAGGCCGACATTCTGGATACACCGGTGGAGCGCCCGGCTGTGATTGAGACCACGGCCCTCGGGGCCGCTTACCTGGCGGGACTCGCGGTTGGTTACTGGCAAGCCGACCAACTCACCGAGGCCTGGCAAGTGGATGCCAGCTTCAGCCCGGAAATGTCCGCCGAGACGCGGCAGCAGCTGTATGGCCGCTGGCAGGAAGCCGTACGGCGTACCATGAAATGGGAAAAAGCGGAATAGCCTTCCCGGAGCTTCATACCGAAAAAGCCTGGTGAACCGGTGGTTCGCCAGGCTTTCCATAAGCTGTTATAGCTACTTTTCCCGTAGTGTGAGGCACCATATGGCGCCTTCACGACAATGACTAAGGTAGTCAGCATTTTTTGTTTGACCTGCATCGACCTAGGCAGCGGCTATCATAGCTGAGGGAAAGGTCGATCAGCGGCCGAATACCTGCAGGGCCATGGTCTTGAAGGTTGCCAGCAACACGGTCCAGGCGACAATGCTGATGGTCATAAACAGAAGGATACGTTGGGGCTTTTCCTGAAAAGACAAGGCAATCCCGATGCTGACTATGGGGGAAAGAATCGGAATCAGGAAAGCCACCCCC
>RFHL01001092.1 GCA_003696875.1 Bacteroidota bacterium
GGCCGATCTCATGTCGCCCCTCGAAGCGATCATCATTGGCTTCATCGCGGGTTGCCTGGTGGTCCTCTCTGCCGTGGCGCTGGATCGCCTGCGCCTCGACGACTGTGTAGGCGCCGTTTCGGTGCACCTTACCTGCGGCATCTTCGGAACCCTGGCCGTAGGCATCTTTGGGGCCAAGGCCAGCCTCGCCCAGTTTCTGTATCAGCTTACCGGCGTGGCCGCCGCGGGTGTCGCGGCTTTTGGCAGCGCCTTCCTGATCTTCTTTATCCTCAAAAAGGTCTGGGGGATTCGCGTATCGGCCGAGCACGAGGCCTCCGGTCTCGATAGCCACGAGCACGGCATTCGCGGCTATACCATCGTCTTTGACGAATAATCTTTTGTCTCCCTTCCCTTGCTCATTCTGATATTTTTCGCGGACCAACCTTCCCGGTTGGTCCGCTTTCGTTAGGGGGTATCTTTTACCTCAAATTCGTACGTGCCTGCCCCTACGCCCAGAATAACCACCCCCTGCTGCACGCCCTGAAAGGCCAGATAGTCAGGCAAGTCGGCAGGTTTGCCGCCTCGCATCACCGGATGATCTCCCTCATACATGGTGCAGCTCAACGGGTTCTCGGCGGGAAGAATGAGGGTGGCAGAGGTATTGGCAGGAATGGTAACCGACACCTTCAGGCCTGTCTCGGTCCAGGCCCAATGACAGGTAAGGGGGCCATAAAGGGTTTCCAAACTTGCCCCCGCGGAGGGGAGCTCGCGTAAGGCCCCGGGCTGCAGGATGCTGTGCCGGAAGGCGGGCTGGGCCGGATCCGGGCGAATGCCCGCCAGGTGGCTATAATACCATTCGCCCACCGATCCCAACGCAAAGTGGTTGCGGGAGTTCATGCCAGGTCCGGTCTGATCGCTGTTCCACAGCTCCCAGATGGTGGTGGCCCCCTGTCCGGCCATATAGCCCCAGGAGGGATATGTCGTCTGGGTGGCCAGCCGATAGGCCAGGTCATGGTGTCCGTAGCGACTCAGCATAGGTAAAAGCAGGGGCGTGCCGAGAAAGCCCGTATTGGGGTGAATGCCCCGCTCCAGCACATCGCCTACCACCTGCCTCAGGACAAGCGGGGCGTCGGGGCGGGGTGTGAGCCCAAAAGCCAGAGGCAGCAGATTGCCGGTTTGGCTGTGGCCGGTATACCAGCCACTTTCGGCTTCATAGTAGCGGGCCTGAAAGGCCTCGGCGATGGCCTCCGCCGCCGCCCGGTAGCGGGCGGCATCGGCTTCCCGTCCCAGAATGGCCGCGATACGGGCCAGGAGGTCAGTGCTGCGATACTGATAAGCGCTGCCGATCAACTGGCCGTCGGTGGGTTCTGGTGCCACCCAGTCACCATATCCAAACCAGTTGCCCTCGGCGTTTTGCCAGACATACAGCCCGTCGGGACCGGCCTTTCGGGTCATATAATCCACCCAGGCTTGCATCGCGGTGTAGTTGTGGGCGAGAATGGCGGTATCGCCATAGAAGCAGTAGCTCACCCAGGGCACCACCACCACGGCATCGCCCCAGCCGGGCTTGGCGGGACCTGATACCACGATGGGTGGATTCACATCGTAGACATAGCCGCTGGAATCCTGCCCGTCGGCGATGTCGCGCATCCATTTGGCCCAAAAGCCGCTCATATCCCGGAGGTAGCTGGCGGTGGGAGCAAAAGCCTGGGCGTCGCCCATCCAGCCGAGGCGCTCGTCGCGCTGCGGGCAGTCGGTGGGGACGCTGTGCAGATTGCCGCGCAGGCCCCAGTCGATCATCTGGTGCAGGCGGGGCAGCAGGCTGTCGGCGGTGGCAAAGTCCCCGGTGCGAGGTACGGCATTGTGGAAGACTTCTCCCCAGAGGTCGCTGGAATCCGGTTTGCCCGGATAGCCGGTCACTTCTACATAGCGAAAGCCATGATAGGTAAAGGTCGGAGCCCAGCTTTCTTCCCCATTCCCTGCGAGGACAAAAACATCGGTCGCCCGGGCGCGGCGCAGGTTTTCGGTGTAGAGATGCCCATCGGGCTGGAGGATCTCTGCAAAGCGCAGCTGAATCCGTTGCCCGGCGGGCCCTGCGGCCCGCAGGCGGGCCCGGCCGGCCATATTCTGGCCCAGGTCAAAGATGAAGGTATCGGGAGCGACTTCCCGGACCGAGACGGGCCGGAGGGTGTCGGTCACGCGGATCGGCGGGGCGGGCAGGTCGCGCATGCGACCGGGTGGGCTAGGGTAGCGCTGAGCGTAGGTCCAGTCGGCTTCCCTTTCCATCCCAGGCTGGTCCCAGCCGGCTTGATCCAGGCGGGCATCAAAGGTCTCGCCGTGGTAAAGGCTGTTGCTCAGGATGGGAGAGGGCCCTGCCTGCCAACGGTCATCCGAAAAAAGGGTGTCCCGCTGCCCGTCGGGATAGGTGCGCACCAGCCAGGCACTGGCCCGCAGGGGGCCATCGTCGTAGCGGGCATCTCCTTCCCACCCCAATCCTGAGGACCACCAGAGGTTGCCGAGGGTGAGGCCCAGGGCGTTGGGGCCGGTCTGGAGCAGGGCCGTCACGTCATACACCTGATAGGGAATGCGCTTGGGATAGTGGGTCCAACCGGGGGTGAGGAGGTCTTGGGTGACCGCCTGCCCATTGAGGGTGGCCTCATAGCCCCCCAGGGCGCTCAGGTAGAGGCGGCCAGCTGTCACCGGCTGGCTTTCTTCCCAACTGCGCCGCAGGCGCACGGAGGGCGGAAGCTTGGGATCGGCGGGATCGCGCAGGGCATGGTCCAGGCTGTCGGACGCGCCAATCCAGGGCGCCGGCCAGGTCGCTCCGAGCAGGCCGCTCTCCCACCAGCCCGTCTCGCTCCAGGGCGAGGCTTGGCCCTGCCGGTCCCAGCTGCGCACGCGCCAGGCATAGCGGGTGCCCGGCTCGAGGGCCGGGCCGGAATAGGGGACCCACAGAGATTGATCCGAGGGCTGTTGGCCGCTGTCCCAGATCAGGTCCTTTTCGGTCTGTAAGGCGGCCTCACTGGTGGCTACCTGAACCTGATATGCTGCCTGGACGGCGCCTCGCCGGGGGTCCCGGACTTGCCAGGAAAAGCGAGGATGGGCCGATTCCAGGCCCATGGGATGGGCCGCATATTCTACCCGCAGCTGCTGCGGGGCTTGCGGGCCTGCCGCTGGTTGGCAGGCATACACCAGGAAAAGGAGGATCAGATAGCGCCACATAGCAAAGGTCATTGACCGGAAAAGGTACGGTTTAATCCGGCGCTTTGCCAGGGGGGCTGATATGGAAACTGCCACCAGCGCGAGGCGCTGATGGCAGATATCCATATGCAAAGAAAAAACCGTTGAAGGGGGACCTAGCGGGTCCAGAATACCCGATCGTAGCTTTGGGTGCCGTTGGGGCTCACCCAGCGAATCAGATAGTAACCATTGGGTAGCGTAGCAGCCGGGAGGGTGGTGGCGGTGGTGCCGGAGAAGACCGTCATCCGGTTTTCCTGCAGCACGCGTCCGTCCATGCCGATCAGCATGAGGGTGCCGGTGGCTTCTTCGGCGCTGACGATATTGACGGCAAGGCGGGCGTCGTCGGGCAGCGCCGTAGCAGTCAGCTTGAGGCGCATCACCTCGGCATGTACCTTGATGGTGGGCGAGTAGGACATCTCCCCATCAAAGTCGACCTGGCGCAGGCGGTAGTACCAGTTCTGAGGCGCTACGTTGCGATCGGTATAGGCATAGGCCGACATCTCGTTGGTGGTGCCGCTACCCGGAACGGTACCGACCTGCTGGAAGGCGAGCCCATCCACAGAGCGCTCAATGGCGAAGAAGTCGTTGTTGAGTTCGGTAGCGGTGGCCCAGCGCAGCTCTACCGTGCCATTGTCCCAGCGACCGGTGAAGTCGGCAAACTCGACGGGGAAGGTGAGGTTTTCGCCCGAGGCACAGTTCAGGGCACACATGGCAACGCAGTCCGAACAACTTGCATATTCGTAGGCGGGGTTGTTACATTTGGTCTGGCAGTCGCATTCGCTGGCGTCCGTGGGATTGCCAATTCCACCGTAGTCCGATACGTTGGTGCCCTTGTAGATCACCGAGTTGCCAGAGGTGGTGGTCGCCGGCACCAGAGAGAAATTCGAAGTGGAGTTCAGGCCGGGCAGGTCGGAAAAGTCCACGGAGAATACCCAGAAAACCGGAGTGGACCCATTGGTACACTCGGAGCTGCCAGCCTGGATTTGCAAAGCTTCTTCGGCGCCATTGCAGTCGGTACAGATAACCGTGTTACAGGGAGAGGGCAGGCCATTGCTGCTCCCATAGCAGCCATCGATATCATAGATATCGACTCCACCCCCATTGGTCTTCAGCTGCAGTTCATACTCAAAGCAGGGATTCCCGCATACAGAATTGGGGTCACCGCTACAGTTGCCATCGGCATCAAGCAGGAAGCTGTAGCCAAAGGCACCGTTGGTCTGATCGGAAATCCGCAGGGCAAAGATGAGGTATTCATCCCCATTGTCAGGCGTAAGGTCCCGGTCCACGATGGAGAAGTAGGCGTAGCCTTCATCATCGCTGGATTCCACGATATCAGTATTGCCGCAGTTGCCGCTGTTGCCGCTGTTGCCCAGGTCACCGTTTACCTGGGCGCCGGTGGGCTCGGCATTGCCGTTGACCGGGCGCTGGCCTCATGGCTATTCCGAATGGACTCAGCATACAGGTAATATTTGAGGTTGTTTTGCCTCAAATGCTGACTCGGCATGAGAGGGGTTCAGGTTAGATCTGAAGCACATATGCCTCAGGAAAGCGCCTGGCCAGGCGCTGGTCGATGTCAGAAACCGTGACGATTCCGTCGCCATTTTCGTCCAGGCCCTGGTTCTGGCGGTAAGCCCGGCTGGGCCGGGCATAGAGGGCATAGCAGGGATCCTGCCCCCGGGCCCGGGGGTAGAGGACCGCGAGATAGAGGTCGGTCAGGCTTTGGTAGGGCCCATAGCGGGCCTGTACCTGGGCCAGATAGCGGCCCACGTACCCCAGCTGATCGTGTGGCGTCAGCCGGGATAGGGCGGCTGAGCTGGTGCCCAGCTCTCGGGCCGTGGCCGGCATAAACTGGATCAGGCCCACGGCCCCGCTCCCCTGCCGGTTGGCCACCGCCGGGTCAAAGCCGCTCTCGGCATACATCACGGCCATGAGCCAGGCCGGGGGCACCTGCAGGTCCCGGGCTACCTGCCGCACCGCCCGCCCAAAGGCGGCCGTGTCAAGGATATGGACGGCGGCCCGGTCCATGAGATAGAGCGGGCTGGTCGCAGCGGGGTGCTCGGCCTGTTTGGCCTGAGGCCGGCTGAGCCAAAAGGTAAGGGCATGGCTTCCAGCAAAGAGA
>RFHL01001093.1 GCA_003696875.1 Bacteroidota bacterium
ACCCCGTCCTCCGTCAAGACCAAGCCCTTCGCGATGGCTTCGGGCGCTTGCCAGCGGTTTCCCCGTCCTTCCGCACATGCGTTTGTGCAGGGCGGGTGATCCCCCTCCGCTGGCCGCGATCTTGACGGCTCTCCCCCCGCTCATTGGCGCGGGCCTAGTCCGGTTGCATGCGCAACCAACTATCCAAGGGAAAGGAAAAGCCAATGAAACAAGATGTTTATCAAAAAGTGACCAACAAGATTATTGCCGATCTGGAAAAGGGGGAGCTGACTTGGCTCAAGCCGTGGTCAGCAGGAAACCTTGAGGGGCGGATCGTCAAACCGCTGCGCCATAACGGCATGGCCTATAGCGGCATCAATGTGCTGATGCTCTGGGGCGCGGCGCTGGAGGCGGGATATTCTTCGCCCTACTGGATGACCTTCAAACAAGCCAAAACCCTTGGCGCGCACGTCAAGAAGGGCGAGCGCGGCAATCCCGTGGTCTACGCCAATACCATCACCAAAACCGAGGAACAGGAAGACGGCAGCCCGGAAGAGCGCACCATTCCATTCATGAAGGCCTATACGGTGTTCAATGTGGAGCAGATCGAGGGCTTGCCCGATCACTTCTATGCCAAGCCCGAGCCCGTGATTGATGAGGCGCAGCGCATCGCGCATGCGGAAGACTTCTTTACCGCAACCCGCGCCGATATCCGCCACGGTGGCAATCGGGCTTACTATGCGGGTGGCAGCGATCATGTGCAGATGCCGCCCTTTGAATGCTTCCATAGCCCCGAGAGCTACTATGCAACCCTTGCTCATGAATTGACCCACTGGACGAAGCATCCCAAGCGCCTTGATCGCGAATTTGGCCGCAAGAAATGGGGCGATGAAGGCTATGCCCGTGAAGAGCTGGTGGCCGAGCTTGGCGCGGCGTTCCTCTGTGCCGATCTGGGGCTGACCCCCGAGGCGGGCGAAGATCATGCTGCCTATATTCAAAGCTGGCTGAAGGTTTTGAAAAATGACAAGCGCGCGATCTTTTCAGCCGCAGCCCATGCACAGCGTGCCGCCGACTTCCTGCACAGCTGCCAAGCCAAAGAGACCACAAAAGAAGGGGTCGCCGCATAAGCGGCGGCTCCCCCGCAAGCAGGAGGCAAGGAAATGGAACAGCATAATAT
>RFHL01001094.1 GCA_003696875.1 Bacteroidota bacterium
AAGAAAAACCGAGCTTGGCGGGCCAAGTGAGGCTTTTTCTGACGCCGTATGCGGGCAAGGGATCAAGCCAAAAGCGGACTTTATTTTTTGAGCGTTACTAAGCCCAAACGCTATGGCCCCGCTGGCCCCGGGTCGGGAATGCCGTCGGGGTGCTGCTCCAGGAAGTGGGCCTCAAACCAGCCGGGCTTTTCCATCTCTTCGTCGAAGATGTAAGCCGATATTTGGCGGACGTGCGCTTCCTGAAAGGCGAGTTTGGGCATCAGCTTGAAGCGGCTCACCGCGCCGTACATGCGGGCCTCCTCGGCGGTGGGATTCAGGGTAAAGCGGGTCATCTCCGCGATAAAGCTGTCGCGCTCGGGGTAGAGAAACTGGTAGCGGCGCTTGACAGCCTCAATGGGCGGCGCGAGCAGTTCCTCGTGGCTGCGGTCGCCTACTCCGTGGCAGATGAGGCATTGGCTTTGAAAAAGCAGGGCCGTAAGGGAGTCGCCGCCGGACACAGGTTGGCTCAGGGCCGTGGTTTCCGTTTCAGTCGCGGCCGAAGGTTGACAGGCTCCAAAGAGGAGGCCCAGCAGGCTGAAGAGAAGCAGGTAAGGTTTCATTGTTGTGAAATGAACCCACAAGCTAAGCTGCAGCTCCGCCCGCTCCAATGATTTTTCGCAGCCCGAGCCCTGTGATTAGCTCGCCAGGAGGCCGAGCAACTGTTGCCGCCAGCGGCCATAGGCAGCCTGATAAGCCGCTTGCCGGGTCAGGTCGGGCTCTACCCGCTGCAGCACCCGCAGCGACCGAAAGGCTTCCTCAAAGCTGCGGTAATAGCCCACGCCCAGGCCAGCGCCGCGGGCGGCTCCCTGGGCCCCATCGGTGTTGTACAGCTCGATGGGCGCGCCGCTCAGGCTGGCGAGGGTTTCCCGGAAGATGGGGCTGAGGAACATATTGGCTTGTCCGGCGCGAATCACCTGAGGCGAGATCCCCATATCGGCCATGATCTCCATGCCGTAGTAAAGGGCAAAGACAATGCCTTCCTGGGCGGCTCTGAACAGATGCCCTTGCCCGTGGCGGTTAAATTGCAGGCCGTGGACCGAGGCGCCCGGATCCCGGTTTTCCAGCACCCGCTCGGCTCCGTTGCCAAAGGGCATCACCAGCAGGCCATCAGAGCCGATGGGTACCGCTTCGGCGGCGGTATTCATGGCGGGATAGTCCAGGCTCCCGCCGACTTGATGTTTGAGCCAGCTGTTGAGAATGCCGGTGCCGTTGACGCAGAGGAGGATGCCCAGGCGGGTATCGGCCCCGTGGTTGACGTGGGCGAAGGTATTGACGCGGGAGGCGGGGTCATAGCGCACCTCCTCGCTCACGCCATATACCACGCCCGAGGTACCTGCCGTAGCGGCGATGTCGCCGGGGCGCAGGACGTTGAGGGAGAGGGCATTATTGGGCTGGTCGCCGGCGCGGTAGCTGACGGGGATGCCCGCCGGCAGGCCCAGAGCCTGCGCTGCGCCTGCTTGTAGGCGGCCTTGCTCCGCAAAAGTCGGTACGGTATCGGGGATGAGGGCCGGGTCAATGTCGTACTGCTCCAGGACCAGGTCAGATAGACGATTGTCCTTGAAGTCCCAGAAAATGCCTTCTGACAGACCTGAAATGGTGGTGTGAATCTCACCCGTGAGACGTAGGGCGATATAGTCGCCCGGCAGCATGATGTGGCGGATGCGCCGGTACACATCAGGTTCGTTTTCCCGCACCCAGCGCAGCTTGGAGGCGGTGAAGTTGCCCGGCGAATTGAGTAAATGCGATAGGGCCCGCTCGGCGCCCATCGCCTCAAAGGCCCGCTGCCCGGTCTCGACCGCCCGGCTGTCGCACCAGATGATAGAAGGGCGAAGAACGTCATGGTTTTCGTCCAGCACCACCAGGCCGTGCATCTGATAGGAGATGCCGATAGCACCGACGGCCTCGGCCTTTACCTCGGCCTGATTCAGGACAGCCTGCGTTGCCGTCTTCACGCAATCCCACCAGGTGGTGGGATCCTGCTCGGCCCAGCCTGGCCGAGGGGCCTGGATGGCCAGTTCATGCGGGGGATAGAAGGCCGAGGCCAGCACGCGACCACTTTCGCCTGCGAGGACGGCGGCTTTAACAGAAGAACTGCCGATGTCGAGTCCGAGGAGGAGCATGGGGAGGAGATGTCAGAGAAGAGAAGCCAGAAGTCAGAGGAGGAGAGAGGTCAAGATCAATGCCCGCCTACACAGAGATAAAAAACGGCCGCTGGTACCAGCTATGGGTGCCAGCGGCTGATTTTTAGAAAAGAGCACTTTATTTCCCCAGAAAGGAAAGCGCCTGCTGGTAGACGTTTTCCGGGGTGTAGCCGAGCTTTTCGTCCAGCACGGTGTAGGGAGCGGAAAAGCCAAAGCTTTCCATCCCGATGACCTTCCCGTGTGCGCCTACCAGGCCTTGCAGCGTCACCGGCAAGCCGGCGGTAAGCCCCAGGGTGGGAA
>RFHL01001095.1 GCA_003696875.1 Bacteroidota bacterium
CCAGTTCTTATTGCTGCGCATATCTTTTCTTTTGAATCTATTCATTGTGATTGCCAGCAAAGGCCCGCCTGCGGGCCTTTGCTGCTCGCCCTCCTGAGCGTAGCGAAGTCTCGCTTGCGGGATCGCCTCTCACTTCTCGCTTCTCGCATCTATTTTGATCCCCGAAAAGCCGAAATCCCCGTGATGTCGTAACCGGTGATCAGAAGGTGGATGTCATGCGTCCCCTCGTAGGTGATGACCGACTCCAGGTTCATCATATGTCGCATGATGGGGTAGTCTCCGGTGATGCCCATACCGCCCAGCACCTGCCGCGCTTCGCGGGCGATCTCCAGGGCCGTGGCCACATTGTTGCGCTTGGCCAGCGAGATCTGGGCCGTGGTGGCCCGGCCCTCGTTCATGAGGGTGCCCAGGCGCCAGGTCAGCAGCTGCATCTTGGTGATCTCGGTTAGCATCTCAGCCAGTTTCTTCTGCTGCAGTTGGAAGCCCGCAATCGGCTGTCCGAACTGCTCCCGCTCCTTGGCGTAGCGGAGGGCGGTGCTGTAGCAATCCATGGCCGCCCCGATCGCCCCCCAGGCGATGCCGTAGCGGGCCTTATCGAGACAGCCCAGCGGCCCGCGCAGGCCGCTGATGCCCGGCAGCAGGTTTTCCTTGGGTACCTTTACATCTTCAAACACCAGCTCGCCGGTGTCGCTCGCCCGCAGCGACCATTTGTTCTCGATCTTGGGGGTCGAGAAGCCGTCCATGCCGCGCTCCACGATCAGGCCGTGGATACGGCCCTCCTCATTCTTGGCCCAGACCACCGCGATGTCGGCAAAGGGGCTGTTCGAGATCCAGGTTTTGGCCCCATTCAGCAGGTAGTGGTCCCCCTCGTCGGTGAAGTGGGTCGTCATCCCGCCGGGATTGGAGCCGTGATCCGGCTCCGTCAGGCCAAAGCAACCCATCAGCTCGCCCGTGGCGAGCTTGGGCAGGTACTTTTGTTTCTGCGCCTCCGACCCATATTTGTAGATCGGGTACATCACCAGCGAGCCCTGCACCGAGCACATGGAGCGGATGCCCGAGTCGGCCCGCTCAATCTCCTGCATGATCAGGCCATAAGCCATCTCGTCCAGCCCGGGACAGCCGTATTCTTCCGGCAGCGAAGGCCCAAAAAGCCCCATTTCGCCCATGCCCGGAATCAGGTGCTTGGGGCACTGATTATTCTGCGCCCAGTCGTTGATATAGGGAATGATATGCTCATTGATCCAGGCCCGCACACTGTCGCGGATGATCTTATGCTCATCGCTCAGCAGCTCGTCCAGCCCGTAGTAATCCGGGGCGGTGTAGGTATGGGTCGCTTGCGTTTTGGTTTCCATACATTCAGGGATTGTACCGTTTTTGAGTAGAAGCCGTCTGGCACCTTCTTCTGTTCCCTTGGTGC
>RFHL01001096.1 GCA_003696875.1 Bacteroidota bacterium
AAGAAAAACCGAGCTTGGCGGGCCAAGTGAGGCTTTTTCTGACGCAGCATTCGTGCAAAAGATCAAGTCAAAAGCGCAAGTTATTCTTCGAGCGTTACTTAGTACAGCAAAAACCTAAAATCTTTTTCAAATGGAAACTTCTGAGAATCCTTATGTAGGGACTGGCACCGAGCAGCTCGCCACCGAAGGCCAGCGGATTGGCGCATACCTTATCGACATCCTCATGGTCATGGTGGTCAGCATCGTCCCCATCGTGGGCGGCCTGGTAGGTCTGGCCTACATGCTTACGCGCGACTCACTTCCCTTTCTGGATGGGCAGAGTGTCGGCAAAAAAGTACTGAAAATCCGGGCAGTGACCGAAGACGGTGGTACCCTGGCCAACAACTGGGGGCCTGGCCTGATTCGCAACGTCGTCCTTTTGATTCCCTTCTTCCCGCTGGTGGAACTGATTGTTCTGTTCACCAATGCCGACAACCGTCGCCTGGGTGATCAGTGGGGCAAAACCAAAGTAATCGTTGATCCCGGCGCCTAGTTTTCTCCGATGACTACTCCTCTTCGTCCCCGGCTGTTCTCAGCCTGGGGACAACTTCTTTTTTTCACCTACCACATTTGTCCCCCAATGGCAGCACCCATTCCTCCCCGTTACCAAGAAATGATCGATCACGGATACGAGTTTAAGATCGGCGACTATATCAATCGCGGTTTTGAAATCTTCCGCAAAGATCCCGGACCATTCATCGGATATGGCGCGGTGGTTTTCTTTGGCATGATGATCCTGGCCTTCATTCCCATTGTAGGGGCCCTGGCCTTGCTGGTTCTGGTCATGCCCCTCATTGCCGGATTCTATCACTACGCCAACAAAGTCGCCAACGATGAGCCCCGCACCTTCCGGGACTTCTTTGCCGGCTTCAATCAAATCGGCTCTCTCCTCGGCCTGATGCTTCTCATGGCATTGGTCGTCGGTCTGGGGTTTATTGCCCTCATCATCCCTGGCATCTACCTGGGGGTCGCCTATGGCTTTGCCTTGCCTCTGGTTGCCTTGGGGGGCATGGGGGCCTGGGATGCCATGGAGCTCAGCCGTAAGATCATCCATAAAAACTGGTGGTGGTTCTTGCTTTTCAGCATCATTGTTTCCGTCATCTCATCGATCGGACAGGTTGCCCTGCTCATCGGTGTGTTTGTGACCATGCCCATCGCCTACTGCGTGCAGTACGCTGCCTTTGAGGACATTATGGGACAACCCGAGAGCCACAGCGCGTACCAGAAAATCGATGAGATCGGCAAGGAGACACCTGCTGAGCCCGTCGCCAAAGAAGCTCCGGCCAAGCCCGCTCCTGCGCCGGAGGAGGAAGATCCACAAGACGACATCATTGATCCCCTGGCCTAACGGATACATTGGGGCATGCCTGCAGCATGCCGCTCAAACTGTAGGGCTGCCCATTTGGGCAGCCTTTTTCATTTTATCATTGCCCCGAACAAAAAGCCCCCTATATTTGTCTCTTCAAAACCAGGGGTGCCCTCACGGGCTGAGATTATACCCTTAGAACCTGATCCCGGTCATGCGGGCGAAGGGAGTGGTATGGTCCACACAAGCGATGTGGAAGCTATCCCCTGGCTTCCTTTTTGTGTAACCATCTTATTATCACAGACATGCGATTTTTAGGAATGTTGCCCTTGTGGCTGCTGCTGCCAGGCCTCGCCTGGGGGCAAGTCCGCTTTTCGGGTACCGTTACCCTAAGCGGCACCGGCGACCCTATCCCCGGCGCCGAGGTGGCGCTGGTAGAGTCGGGCCAGCTCACCTTCACCAACCAGGCCGGCGCGTTTCGCCTCGATCAGGTGCCAGCCGGGCGCTACACTCTGCGCATATCCGCGCAGGGCTACCTCACCCTCGTGGATGCGATTCGGGTCACCGACTACAACATCACCACCAACTATGCCCTGACCCCGACCAAAACGGTCACCGAAGAGGTCCTCATTACCGCCACGCGGGCTTCGGAGCGTACGGCTACAACCTACAGCGCACTCAGCGAGGAGCAAATTGACAAGCAAAACTTTGGCCAGGACCTGCCTTTCTTACTGGATCAGATGCCCAGCACGGTCATCACCTCCGACGCCGGGGCCGGCGTCGGCTATACCGGCCTGCGTATCCGCGGCACCGACCCCACCCGCACCAATGTCACCATCAACGGCGTGCCCCTCAACGATCCCGAGTCGCACGGCTTGTTTTGGGTGAACCTGCCCGATCTGAGCTCCTCGGTCGACAACATACAGGTGCAGCGCGGGGTGGGCACCTCCACCAATGGCGCCGCCGCCTTTGGAGCCAGCATCAATATCCAGACCGATGGGCTCACCCACCAGCCTTATACCGAAGTGGCCAACAGCTATGGCTCTTTCAACACCCGCAAACACACCCTGAACGTCGGCACGGGTCTCATCAAAGAGCGCTTTGCGCTGGATGCGCGCCTGTCCCGCATCGCTTCTGATGGCTGGGTCGATCGTGCCACCTCTGACCTGAAGTCCTACTTCATCTCCGGTGGCTACTACGGCAAGCGGAGCCTGCTGAAGCTGCTTCATTTTGCCGGACAGGAGGAGACCTACCAATCCTGGTGGGGCGTCCCGGAGGCCCTCGCCCTGGGAGATGCGGCAGGCCTGGAAGCCCATATTGCCCGCAACTTTTATACAGATGCCGAGATCGAGAATCTGCGGAGGAGCGGTCGGCAGTACAACTACTACACCTACGACAAGGAGGTGGACAACTACCGACAGGACCACTATCAGCTCCATTATGCCCTGAACCCTCTGCCCGGGCTGAATGTCAACACGGCCCTCCATTATACCCGGGGGCGGGGCTACTTTGAACAGTACCGGCCCCAAGACGAGCTGGCTGACTATGGCCTCCCCGCCGCCGTAGTCGGCGGCGACACCCTCGAAACGGCGGATATCATCCGCCGCCGCTGGCTCGACAACGATTTCTATGGCCTCACCTACGCCCTCTCCTATGCACCAGGCCAAAGCTGGGACCTGACCCTGGGCGGTGCCTGGAACCGCTATGATGGCGACCACTTTGGCACCATTATCTGGGCCGAAACCATTCTGCCGGACCTTGATATCCGCGATCGCTACTACGAAAGCCGCGGCCTCAAGACCGACTTCACCACCTACCTGAAAGGGAGTTATAACCTCAGTCCCCAACTGGTGGCCTATGGCGATCTGCAAATCCGGCAGATCGATTACCAGATCGGCAACATGGCCCTGAGCGGCCCCGGCCGTGACAACGATCAGCAGGCCATAGAAGGGGTCTATACCTACACTTTCTTCAACCCCAAAGCCGGCCTGACCTGGACCCCCAATCCCCACCATCAGGCCTATGCCTCCTTTAGTGTGGCCAACCGCGAACCGGTGCGGAGCGACTTCATAGACGCCCCGGCGGGGCGCATTCCTCAGCACGAAACCCTCCACAACTGGGAGGCCGGCTACCGTCTCAGCCAAAACCGCTTTGCGCTCTACGCGAATACCTACTTCATGCAGTATGATAATCAGCTGGTACTCAATGGCGAGCTCAACGACGTGGGGGCCTCGGTGCGGCAGAATGTCGCCGACAGCTACCGCCTCGGGGTGGAGTTGCAAGGCGGGATAGAACTCCTCCCCAGCCTGCGCCTCCAGGCCAATCTGGCCCTGAGCCAGAATCGAATCGCGGAGTTTGAGGAGATCCTCTACGACTACGGTACAGGTGCCGTCATAACGGAGGTGTATACGAATACGCCGATTGCCTTCTCACCGGCGGTGATCGCCGGGGGCAGTCTCAGCTATCAGCCCGTCACCGGGCTGGACATCAGCCTGATTAGCAAGTATGTCGGCCGGCAGTACCTCGACAACACCGGGCGCGAAAGCCGGTCCCTGGCCCCCTTTTGGCGCAATGACCTGCGCCTCCTTTACAGCCTGGAGCCCATTTGGGCTCAGGAGATTTCTTTGGGTTTACAGGTCAACAACCTGCTGGACATCCAGTATGCCCCCAACGGCTACACCTATAGTTATCTCTTCAATGG
>RFHL01001097.1 GCA_003696875.1 Bacteroidota bacterium
AAGAAAAACCGAGCTTGGCGGGCCAAGTGAGGCTTTTTCTGACGCAGCATTCGTGCAAAAGATCAAGTCAAAAGCGCAAGTTATTCTTCGAGCGTTACTAAAGTGCCCGCCGGGCTTGAGTACCCGATGAATCTCGGCGTAGGCCTGATCCTTGTCAGGCACCAGATTCAGGACACAATTGCTCACAACCACATCCACACAGGCGTCCGGCAGGGGGATGGCCTCAATGTCGCCAAGGATAAACTCGACATTTTCGTAGCCTAGCTTGGCCTGGTTGCGGCGCGCCTGCGCCACCATGGCTTCGGTCATGTCCAGACCGATGACCCGACCGGCTTCGCCCACCAGCTGCCGGGCGACGAAGGCATCATTTCCGGCTCCGGCCCCCAGATCCAGTACCGTATCACCCGGCTCGATGCGGGCCACCTCCGTAGGGATGCCACAGCCCAGGCCGTAATCGGCCTCGGGCACATACCCTGGCACATGTGTATAGGCCTCACTAAAGGCCGTTTCCGGCCCGGGGCTACAACAGGTCGGCTGGCAGCAGCCGCCTTTGCTCTTGAGTACTTCGGTATAGGTTTCCTTGACGACTTGCTTGATGTCCTGGGTGTCCATGGGAATGAGGTGTGGTAGAAGCGAAAATTAATATCAAGACCGTGAGGTTTGGATAAGCGGAGAAAGACTATCCTATAATCGACTGTTTATCAGGCGTTTGAATGCCATCCTGAGCCAGCCCGAAGGGCGCCAGTGACGGATCTAATAGGACACATGAGATGCTTCGCTTCGCTCAGCATGACAATCATCGATTGGAGCCATTCAAAGCGAATTTTATCCAAAACTCACGTTATCAAGAAGGGGACGCCGATCAGGGATCGGCGGGTTTCCGGTGTCGGGGATAAAAATCGATGATGTTGCCGTAGCGATCGGCTGACACCTCGCAGCAGGCGAGGATCTGGGCCTTGAGCTTTTCCCGCCCGCGCTGCACGCGGGACTTGGCCCCCGAGTAGGAGATGCCCAGGCGGGCGGCCAGCTCCTTTTGGGATAGGCCCTCCATCTCGGACAGCCAGAGGGCTTCCCGATAGGGCTCGGGCAGGCCCTCAATCATGGGCCGGATACAGGCCGAAAAGCGGGTGGTGAGATCGGGATCTTCCGTCTCGGAAGCCATATCTTCCGACGCCAGAGCCTCCTGAGGAGGCTGCCCCAAAAAGACGCAAAAAAAGTGGTTTAATCCCATTGAGGGGGCTCATCCAGCTTCTGGATGATAAAGAAGCCTTCTTCGCCCTGGGGCTGATACAGGGGCATAAGCATCAGGCCCGTTTCGGGACAGCGGACTTCCCCTTCCCGGTCCCGGCCGAGGGGCTCTTCCTTATACACCTCGTGAAAGTTCTGGTAGCCGGGATGCATATGAAATTCGTCTTCGGAGGTAATCTCGTGTCGGTACACGACCTCCAGATAATGCGGCAGCTTGCGCGAGGCTGAGATGAGCCGGTAATGATACTGCTCAAAGTCCGGAATATCGGCGGCCTCCAGGCAGCCAGCTTTCTCAAGTAGCAGCCAAATGGCGGCTTCGTGGTTGTCTACCGCAGTCGGATCATCATGCTGACCGGATTCAAAGGCCAGGCCTTTGATGTTCCGGTTCTCCATAAAGATGTTGGTCGTCGAGGTAAGTGAAGTAGTCAGCTTAAAGATGATGGGCGCGTGCAGGGCGGCCGCCAGGTCGCGGTTATAGGTATCTTCAGTTACAATGGAAAAAAGCCCCCCGGGGGCCGAGGTGGTATGCAGATCGATCAGAATTTCAGGCTGTTGGCTGCCGTCGAGGTAAGATTCAATCAGCTCCAGCAAGGGAATCAGCTCTTTCTCTTCGGTATTGCGGGCATGGGGCGACATGGCCCGTACCCGGGCAATTTCCTCCTCGGACCAGAGGCGGTTGAGGTCTTTGTCCACAAAGCGCTTGCGGGCCGCGAGGCCCGCCATGTTGCCGCGAACCCCAATTACTGACCCCCGAAAGGGTGGCTGCAACGAATGCAACTTGGCAAAAACCCGGGCCAGGGCGTGCACACCCGCCGGCTCATTGCCGTGGATTCCTCCCAGAAAAAAAAGCTTGGCCCCAGGCGCTTGCCCGCTATAGGTGCCGATGATGCGATCTTGGTCCGACATAAAACGTGTGGTAATCTCAGGGAAGCGTAAAGGTACATAGCCCCCGGAAATAAGACAATGACATTAGGCAGTGTCCGGGGCTGCGAAATCTCTTTTTGGGATCGGCAAGCCCTTGATAAAAAGGCATTTAAAAAACCAAGGGGTCTGCGTCCTCAAAGAGACGCAGACCCCGGAATGATGCTTAGCCCGTCTCCAATCAAACCATTGTCTCAGAAGCGACGGTGGAACGCAGGAAATCGGCATTCATCTTGGCAATGTTGGTGATCGAAATTCCCTTGGGACATTGCACCTCACAGGCACCGGTATTGGTACAGTTGCCAAATCCGGCTTCGTCCATGGCGTTGACCATCATCTGCACCCGGCGGTTGCGCTCAGGCTTGCCCTGAGGCAGGGTGTTCATGTGGGTCACCTTGGCGGCGGTGAAGAGCATGGCCGAGGCATTTTTGCAAGAGGCCACACAAGCCCCGCAGCCGATGCATTCGGCGGCGTTCATCGCCTGATCGGCGATGTCCTTGGAGATCGGAATCTCATTGGCATCAGGAGCACTACCGGTATTGACCGAGATAAAGCCCCCAGCCTCGATGATGCGGTCAAAGGCCGTACGGTCCACCATCAGGTCTTTGATGACCGGGAAGGCTTGGGCCCGCCAGGGCTCGATATAGATGGTGTCCCCGTCGCTGAAACTGCGCATGTGCAGCTGACAGGTGGTGGTGCGGCGGTTGGGGCCGTGGGCCTCACCGTTGATCATCACCCCACAAGAACCACAGATGCCCTCGCGACAGTCATGGTCAAATGCCACCGGCTCTTCGCCCTTGGCAATAAGCTGCTCGTTGAGCACGTCCAGCATTTCCAGAAAAGACATTTCCGGCTTGACGTCGTCAAGGCTGTAATCGACCATCTTACCGGGGGTGGCCGGGCCCTGCTGGCGCCAGATTTTCAGATATATTTTCATCTTCAGATGGGTTTAATTTGGAAAAAAAGCTGACCGAGAGACGCTAGGCTTACTTGTAGGAGCGGGTCTTGAGTTCGACAAATTCAAACTCCAGCTCCTCCTTGTGCATGATCTCCTGCTGATCACGACCCGTGTATTCCCAGGCCGCGACAAAGGCAAAGTCCTTGTCATTTCGGAGCGCCTCCCCTTCCGGGGTCTGGAATTCTTCGCGGAAGTGACCACCGCAGGACTCTTCGCGCTGCAGGGCATCGTCTACCATCAATTCGCCGAGCTCCATGAAGTCGGCCACCCGCC
>RFHL01001098.1 GCA_003696875.1 Bacteroidota bacterium
ATGATGTTGTAGAGCCAACCATCGAAGGACTCAAAATCCTCGGTTTCAATATAGCTGTGGGCCCGCATCCGCCAGATGTTTTCGCCCAGGAAGACCATGTTCTTGCGGCCCAGATAGCTTTGCAGGGCAAATACCGGGTAGTCAAGCGGGACATTCTTGATCTTGGCGGTAGCAAAAACCTCGGCCGTGGCCCGCGGCTGCCAGTTGGACAGGTTCCGATACAGCGGTGGGGCCGAATTGATCCAGTCCAGCCAACGATCGGAAAAGGTATAGGTCGAATGCCGGCGGTAGGTGGCCTGCATATCCAGGGTGATCTCTTCTCCGCGAGGGCTCAGCTCGCGCGGAGTCAGGGCCATGTACTCGTAGAGGGGCGAGAGGGTAGCCAGGTCGGTAAAGAGACCGACCAGATAGATCACCGGTTTGTTTTCGTCCTGAATGACCGTCTTGAGTTTGGCAACGGTTCCCTGATCCAGTCGCGACTGCGGAAAGTTGTGTAGGATAAAGAGGTCGAAGTCCTGCAGGTTGAACCGGCCCGGATCTTCGTAGAAGACACCCGGCTCCTTAAGAATGAACTCCGTCAGCTCGTAGCCATCATCCGTGTCGAAGGTCTTGCGCAGGGCGCCCAGATCAGGATGAGGAGCCCCGGCAAAAAGCGCAATTTTCACCCGCGTTTCCAGCACATTGATGAAAATGCGTCGGCTGTTGTTGCGGTAGGTGATCTCATTGGGAAGCTGAGAAACGATCACTTCGTACTGCCTCAGGCCGACCTCGGCCGGCTTGATCAGGAAGTCAACCGTCCCTTCGGGCCGGTTACGCCCTAGGCTCACCGTACGGGTATCAAGGGTCTTGCCATCGCCCCGCAAACTCACCTTCAGCTCCGCCGCCTCAAAGCCTTCGCACTGCACCTTGACCTGAATCGGCATCTCATTGCCCCAATAGGCAATCTCATTGAACAGAACCTCTTGCACCCGCACATCCCGCTGCAGGGTGGTATCCCCCAGCAAGACGGTGTAGAGAGGCGTCTTGAGGCCCTCCACGGTATAGAGGGGGTTCATCCCGGCCGTGGTGATCCCGTCTGAGATGAGCACCATCGCCCCCAGGTTCTGGTTTTGATAGCGGGCCTGCACTTCCTGCAGGGCCTGGGCAATATTGGTCCCGGTCTGGGTATAGGTGAGGGAATCCGGCGACAGGCCCGGGCTCACCTCGTTGGCAAAGCCGTACAGGTCCACGACATATTCATCTCCGTCAAAGCCATCCAGGAAAGACCTCAAATTCTCCGGGAAGGCTTCCTGCACATAGGCCGAATCCCGCTGAATAACCAGACTCTCAGACTGATCCTGCAGCACCGCAATGATGGGGGGGTAAGAAAGACGGCTCAGCGAAGTCAGCAGGGGCTCCAGGAGCAGAAAACCGATCAGGACCAGGGCCCCGAAGCGAAAAGCCGTGAGCAGGACCTGTGCCCAGCGCGGGAGCATATCCCGGGTACCCCGGTACATCAGCCAGGTAAGCCCTGCGGCGAAGGGTACAATCAGCAAGAAAAAGAAAGGGGAATATTCGAAGCTAAGATTCATGGACACGCAGACAAGGGTGGCAAGTGCCAGGTGAAGGGAAAGGGCCCCACAGGCATATCAGACGCCTCCCAAGGTACGTATTTTTACCGGAAAAGGTCCCTGAAGGAAAAGTCAGAGGGCCTGG
>RFHL01001099.1 GCA_003696875.1 Bacteroidota bacterium
ACTCCTTTGCGAACGGAAGCCGGTTCAGGGCCACGCGGCCGTTGCTCACGACGACGAGGATATCCTGCACGCTGCCAATCAGGCTCGCCACGCGGCGCACTTGCAACTGATGGAAGAGGCCCTGCACAACAATGCCAAAGAGCGGGCCCGCCGCTTTCTCCTTATCGACACGGACCAACCAGCGGACAAAGTCCACGCTGAGGTGAAACGGCGGTCGCTGTCGCTTTTTGAGCCCCGGCCAGAGTGGAACCACGCCACCAATGCCCTCTGCATCGTGGGGCGGCGGGAGACCAACCGCCACCTCTTCCTGGACCGCCGGGCCTTTCTCAACTCCTACGACTACCGCATAGACCCCGAGGGAGCGTCCCTGCTGGGTATCCTGCGGGCGGTGGTACCCGTCTGTGGGGGGATCAACCTGGAGTATTACTTCTCCCGGGTGGACAACTACCGGCTGGGGGCAGGTAGCAAGCTACCGCACAACGTGGTCGGGCTCATCGGCGTGGCCAACGGGATGGATGGCGACCTGCGGCCGGGCCTGCCACAGCAGATGGTCAATATCCACGATCCGCTCCGGCTGATGATGATCGTGGAGCAGCGGCCGGAAGTGGTCCTGCGGGTCATCCAGCAGCACGAAGGGACCTACGAATGGTTTCGGAATGGCTGGGTCCACCTGGCGGTGATCGACCCGGTGACGCGCACGGCCTGGCGCTTCGAAGCAGGACAATTTCATCTCTATCAGCCCCTGACCCCGCAGGTCGAACGGCGACAGTTGGCGGACATCAGCATCCATAGCCGCGAGGAGACCCTGCCGGTATTCATCATTCACTGACCCGCGCTCATGAACACCAATATCTTTCTGCTCAGTTTTGTGGCTACGCCGCTGCTGGGCTTCCTCCTTACCTTGTTTATCCCCGAGCGCCACGAGACTGGCCTGGCCCGGACGGCCTTTTATACCGTAGGCCTACAGCTCTTGTTGGGGCTGGTATTCGTGGCTTATTGGCTGTATATGGGCAGCCCCATGATCAATGTGGAAGAGATGGCGCTGTACCAGACGGAGGGATACGCCTTCGTAATCGACTTTTTCTTTGACAACATCACAGCGGTTTTCCTGCTCACGGGGGCCTTTATCACCCTTCTCATCACCCGATACAGCGGCTATTACCTCCACATCGAGCGGGGCTACAAGCGGTTTTTCAACACCATCCTGGTATTCTTCCTGGGGTACAATGTCACCATCCTGGCGGGCAATTTCGAGACGCTCTTTATCGGCTGGGAAATGCTGGGCGTATCGTCCTTCTTGCTGATCGCCTTTTACCGGGAGCGCTACCTGCCCGTGCGCAATGCCGTCAAGGTCTTTTCGGTCTATCGCATCGGCGATGTGGGAGTGCTGCTGGCGATGTGGGCCAGCCACCACCTCTGGCATGAGAATGTGAGCTTCCTGAAGCTCAACAACTACGAGCAGGTCCATGAGCACCTGATGGGCCACACCGGCATGGGGGTCTTTATTGCCATCTGCCTGCTGACTGCGGCGGCGGCCAAGTCGGCCCAGTTGCCTTTTTCCTCCTGGCTGCCGCGGGCAATGGAAGGGCCCACCCCCTCCAGTGCGATTTTCTATGGCTCGCTCTCGGTGCACTTCGGGGTCTTCCTGATGATGCGGACCTTTCCCTTCTGGGAAGAGCAGATTTCCGTGCGCATCCTGATCGGGGGCATGGGCCTGGCGACGGCCTTGGTGGCCTTTTTCATCGCGCGGGTACAGGCCAATATCAAAACTCAGATCGCCTACGCCTCCATCGTCCAGATCGGGATCATGTTTACGGAGGTAGCCCTGGGCTGGGAAAACCTGGCCTTGTTTCACTTCGCCGGCAATGCCTTCCTGCGTACTTACCAACTGCTGGTGTCCCCCTCCGTGGTAAGCTACCTGATCCGGGACCAGTTTTACCACTTCCAAGGCCCTCACAAGGTCGCCGAGCACTGGCTGCCGCTGCGCTGGCAGTACTCGCTCTACTTGCTTTCGCTGAAGGAGTGGTACCTGGATGCGCTGCTCAACCGGCTGGTCTTCAGGCCCTTCAAGCGGATCGGACACCGGCTCGATTTTCTCACCCCGCAAAACGTCCTGCTCATCTTTGTGCCGGTGTACCTGCTGGGGTGGTTTTTCTACTTCCAGGCGGAGCTAATCCCCGCGGGCGTTATCCGCTTTTTGCCGGAAGTCTTTACCTTCATAGGCCTGCTGATGGTATTCAAGTCCTTTTCGGAGCGGCATTACCCCCTGCTGAGCTGGCTGCTGATCGTGATGAACCACTTCTGGGTCGCCTTGGCCGTCTCCTTCAACGAGCACTTTACCTACGACCATACCTTGCTCTACCTCAGCGGCGTCGTGGTGGCGGCGGTGATAGGCTATGTGATCCTGAGACGCATCCGGCGGGAGGCTCCGACCTGGTACAGCCTCAATGGCTACTATGGCCTGGCCCATGACTATCCCGGCCTTTCGCTGGTGTTTTTGCTCGCCGCTCTGGGCCTGATGGGTTTCCCGATCACCTACACCTTCATCGGTGAAGACCTGATTTTCAGCCACATTCATCACAACCAGTACCTTCTCGCCTTCTTCAATGCGCTGGGCTACATCCTGGGGGGTATTTCCCTCATCCGGATCTATGCCCGGGTGTTTCTCGGACCCCATGCCAAGACTACCCACGGGACGCCGCTGCGATCTTCCTGATTACGCCTTTTCACCTCATTCATTTCTCTCATTTCTCTGTAGCCAATCTCGATTATGGAAAATATCCAAGCAACTCCTACACATCTCCCTGCGGCGGGTCTGGCCGGGCTGCGGGAAAACTGGAAGACCGATATCGTCTCGGGCTTCCTGGTCTTTTTGCTGGCGCTGCCCCTGAGTCTGGGCATCGCCAAGGCCAGCGGCTTCCCCGCCGCAATGGGCGTCCTATCGGCCATGATCGGTGGCCTGTTTGTGAGTTTGTTCAAGGTCTCGGCGCTCACGATCAAGGGCCCGGCGGCGGGCCTGATCACGGTGTGTTCGGCGGCGATCCTGGAGATGGGCGGCGGCGCGCCCGATGGATGGAAGCTCGCGGCGGCCGTGATTGTGGTCATGGCCCTGATCCAGATCGTGTTTGGCTTTCTCAAGCTGGGCGACCTGAGCGATTTTTTCCCCAGTGCGGCAGTCCACGGCATGCTGGCGGCGATCGGGATCATCATCATCGCCAAGCAGATACCCGTCTTGCTGGGCGATGACCCCAGCCTCTACAAGGGTGAGGGCCCCATCGAACTGATCATGGACATCCCGCGCTTTGTCCTCCACGCGCACTGGCATATCGCCCTGGTGGGCATCCTGGGGCTTGTGATCCTCTTTGTGCTGCCGGCCCTGAAGGTAAATATGCTGAAAAAAGTGCCCGCGCCGATGATCGTCTTGCTGCTGGCCATTCCGCTGGCCTTGTTCTTTCACTTCCGGGAGACTGAGCCGCCTTATTCCCTGGTGACGATCGGCGATTTCTGGGGCAATGTCACCTTCAATGCCGACTTTTCGCCCATCGGGACGCTGGTCTTCTGGAAGTATGTGCTGATGTTCCTCTTTGTCAACAGCCTGGAGTCCCTGCTCACGGTCAAGGCTGTGGACGACCTGGACCCCTACAAGCGCAGCTCAGACTACAACGGCGACTTGATCGCCATCGGAGCGGGCAATGCCCTCTCGGGGCTGCTGGGCGGCCTGCCCATGATCTCCGAGGTGGTACGTAGCTCGGCCAATACCGGCTTTGGCGCGCGGACCAAGTGGTCCAATTTTTTCCACGGCTTCTTCCTCCTCCTGGCCATGCTCCTGATGATCCCCCTCATCGAAATGATCCCCAACTCGGCCCTGGCGGCGATGCTGATCTTTGCCGGGTACCGTCTGGCGGCCCCCAAGGAGTTTTGGCACACCTACCAGATCGGGAAAGAGCAGCTCGCCATCTTTATCCTGACCGTCGTGGTGACTCTGGTCGAAGACCTCCTCCTGGGTGTCGCTGCCGGCATCCTGCTCAAGCTGGTGCTGCACCTGATCCATGGCGCCAGCCTGCGCAGCCTCTTCAAGGCGCACTACGCGATTGAGGCTCATACCGGCTACACCCTGATCCGTATCAAGGAGGCGGCCATTTTCAGCAATCTGCTGGGATATAAGAAAATGCTGGGCGGCCTAGCCCGGCAAGAGCGGGTGGTGGTGGACTTTGCCGAGGCCCGGCTCGTGGACCACTCTTTCCTGGCCTTCATCACCCACTTTGCCCGGGAATACCAGCAGGAGGGTGGTAGCTTTGAGATACAGGGACTGGAAGCCCACCGGGCCCTCTCGGATCACCCGCTCGCCGTACGCAAGAAGGTCTAAGCCGCCTTCCGCTAGCGCCCCAAAGCCAAGGTCAGGAA
>RFHL01001100.1 GCA_003696875.1 Bacteroidota bacterium
ATGTAAAGGTTCTTCACAAGGACCTCGCCCTCGCCGGGGGTGGCGATGGCACTGTCCACGATCTGAAAATCGCTGGCCTGGGGGAATCCCTGCGGCCGGGCGGCAAGGCGGTATTGGCGGTTGATGCTCATGGGGATGCCGGAAATCAGAGGTCAGAAGAGAGAAGAGAGATATCAGAGGTTCCCGATGCTCGGGATTTCACTACGTTCAACAGAGGTCAGAGAGGTGGGGGAGGCTCTACCTTTTTCTAAATGGTGAGGCCGCCATCGGCGGTGAGGGTGGCGCCGGTGATGAAGCTACCAGCTTCGGAGGCAAGCAGCACCGCCAAGCCGGCGATGTCGTCGGGCTGGCCGGTGCGCTTGAGGGCTTGCTTGCCCATGATCATCTTCATCATGCCGGGATTGGCGGTGATGGCCGAGCTGAGCTTGGTCTCAATGAGGCCGGGGGCGATGGCATTGACGCGGATGGCGTCGGGACCCCATTCCTGGGCGAGGACCTTGGTGAGCATGATGAGGGCAGCCTTGCTGATGCTGTAGGCCCCGAGACCGGGATTGGGAGTGAAACCTTCGACACTGGCGATGTTGATCACGGCGCCGCCGCCCTGCTGCTTCATATGCGGGTGGCAGAGGCGGGCGAGGTCGAAAGGCCCTTTGAGGTTGACGCCCATGATCTTGTCCCAGGCCCAATCCTCGAGCTGGAGTATGGGCCCAAAAGCGGGATTGGTAGCGGCATTGTTGACGAGGATGTCGATGCGGCCGTAATGGTCGAGGGTGGCCTCGACCAGGGCCTCACAGTCGGCGCGCTCGCCGGCATTGGCGGCGACGCCCTGGGCCTCGTAGCCCTCGGCCCGCAGGCGGGCCGCGACGGCCTCGACAGCCTCCTGCTTGCGGCTGGAGACGATCACCCGGGCACCAGCCCGGGCCATGGCAGCGGCGATGGCTTCGCCGATGCCTTTGGAGGCACCGGTGATGATGGCGGTTTTGCCGGTGAGGGTCATAGGGGTGGGGGGTTATGCGTTGGGCGTTATGCGTTGGGCATCCATCTTATCTCGCAGGCGCGTTTTCGCGCCGATCTCGCTTCTGGCCCCTCGCCGCGAAGCGGTCTGGCTTCTGGATTGAAATAAGGTGGAACAAGATACCGATTTTATGGAAAGGAGACAGCCGTACCTGCTATTTCTTCGGGGGGATGGGCGGCGGATTGGAGGGTGGCACATCAGGTATCCTCCCCCGGCACCTCTTGGCCTTGCCTATAGCGACCATTCTCAGGCACACTGTGTATCATAGCCAACAGGCTCACCGGAAGGAGCAAGGGTGCCCAGAGGCGAATCTCAACGACCAGACCCGTGTACAAAATCATCCCTATATAGGGCGAGGCCAAGGCTAGAAATCGCAGGATCAGGGTACGGGCAAGCTGGTTTCTCTCCGTAAACAGGTAGACCAGGTAGCCTAATATGAAGGCCGTTTGGAGCCCTATCCAGCCCGAAAAAGAGGCTATGTTGTGCCGCCATTGGGCGAGCTCGAACACGCCCTGGTCCCAGCCCAGGAGGATGCGAAGCCCCAGGTAGACCATTGCAAACAACAGACTCCCCACCCCCAGAGCGATCAACCGGGTCCCACCTCTGCCTCCCCAGGCGGCGGCAAAACACAGCAGAAGCAAACTGCTTTCGCGGGTCAGGGTCCCCAGGACCACACACAAGAAAAATAGCCCCAACCACCAGCCTCCCCCCCGTACCAACCAGGATATCCAGGCCAGGCATCCCCCCACAATCCACAGGTAGCTGAGCATGTCATAGGGGGTAACAACATACAAGGTCAAAGCCACAAACAGCAGCTGGCCTCCCACCCACAGTACGCCTTCCTTGCGGCCAAGCCGGCTCCAGGGAGACCGGCTTCCCCACCACAACAGGCCTGCTAACAGATGTAGCGAGACGCTGTTTATCAGGACAAAGGCAAGATACATGGAAAAATCTGCCTTCTGATCGTCCAGGTACCGGACCATACGTCCGGCATCCTCAAAAACGGAGGGCCAGTCGACGCCAAGTAGGTGAATCTGCTCAAAAACCCACATCACTAACCATCGCCCCAACACACGAAAGCGGAAAATACCCGTCCCAAAGTGGTCCTGCATCGTTTCGGGGGTGAAACTGTTATAGGTGAAGTTGGTAATGAAGCAAAAGTGAAGCAGAAAACTCAGGACCAAGGGGACTGCTATGCATAGGACCAGCCCATCCAGCCCCGCCTGTCGGCGAGAAAGAGGCGGTCGGAACACGACAAGAGGGTGAATGGATCGGATTTTCATGACCCTAATTAAATAAATCCCACCCTTTCGCACGCACCCAAGCGGAACGTACCCTCTGGAGGGATGGCCTGCGGCGGCATGAGGGATGCGGAGGGGCAGTCGCCAGCGGAGCGCGGCGACCGAAGCGAAGCGGAGCCCGGAGCAGCCCGGCCCCCCGCTGGCGCGGCGGCGCCAGTGGGGGGACATGCCCACAAAAGGAATCGGTTGACATTCGGGCATTTTTGGGTATTTTTTGGGGCGCAACCGCTACTCGCTTCTCTACTGGCTTGGACGCTCACACATGAAGGCTTTTCTTATCTCCCTGATGCTCTGCACCTTGCCGGGCATCCTGATGGCGCAGATTATCCGCGGCACCGTCATAGACCGCGACTCGCGGCAGCCCCGGCAAGGGGCGCGGATTGAGGTGCAGGACGTCTCTCCTCCCGTAGGGGCGATCACCGATGCGGCCGGGCGCTTCCGGCTGGAAGGGCTGAGCCCGGGTCGTTACAGCATCCGCTGCCAGTTGGCGGGCTATGTGCCCTGGACTTCGGATCCGCTCATCCTGAGCTCGGCCAAGGAACTGGTGCTGGACATCGAGCTGCGGGAAACGGTGGGCGAGGCGACTCTGGGACAGGTGGAGATCACCGCTGAAGAGTATCCGCATCAGGCGGTGAATGACCTCTCGGTGGTGAGCACCCGCTCTTTCTCGGCGGAGGAAACGCAGCGCTACGCGGCTTCGGTCAACGATCCGGGCCGGATGGCGCTGACCTTTCCGGGCGTTCAGCAGGGAGGCGATGATTCGGAAAATGACATCATCATCCGGGGCAATTCCTCCTTTGGGATGCTGTGGCGCCTGGAGGGGATCGACATCCCCAACCCCAACCACTTTGCCAAGCCGGGCAGCTCAGGCGGGGGAATCACGGTCTTCTCGGCGCAGCTGCTGGACCGCTCGGACTTCTCGACCGGCGCGATGCCGGCCGAGTATGGCAATGCCCTTTCGGGGGCCTTTGACGTGCACTTTCGCAAGGGCAACATGGACCGGCGGGAATACCGCATCAAGCTGGGGCTGCTGGGGCTGGACTTTGCCACGGAGGGACCGATCAGCCGGGGCCGCAGCTCCTACCTGGTCAATTATCGCTACTCGACCCTGGGCCTGCTGAACCGGGCGGGTTTTCACCTGGTGGGCGAGCGGGTGGACAACGACTTCCAGGATCTGTCCTTTAACCTGGCCTTTGAGGGCAAGGATGGGAAAGGCTTCTGGACGGTCTTTGGGATGGGGGGGCTGAGCAAAGAGCGCTACCGGCCGGTGGCCGACCCGCTGGCGCGGGACTCGACCCGCTCTAACCACTGGGAGGACCGGGTGCGCCGGGCCAACATGACCGCCGGCGGCATCACCTATACCCGCCTGATCGATGAGCGCTCACACCTCAAGCTGGTGGTGGCGGGCATGGCCGGCCTGATCGACTGGCAGTACGATGTGCTGGACCGGGAGGATCGCCGCTTTCGCTACAACGATGAGACCTACCGCGACAGCCGGATGACGGCCTCGCTGACCTATCATCGCAAACTGAGCAGCCGCACCCGCCTGAAGGCGGGCGCGTTTGCCAATCAGATCTTTTTCACCTTTTACCGCGAGGCGACGGCCCGGCCGGCGCTGAGTGATCTGGTGGGGTATCAAAACGAAAATGTCTCGATCGACGGCCGGGGCCAAACGCAGCTGCTGCAGGCCTATGCCCAGCTGAGCCACTACCTGAGCCCGCGCTGGACGGTGCATGCAGGCGTGCACGCCCTGGGCCTGACGCTGAATGGTACCGGCGCGGTGGACCCGCGCCTGTCGCTGCGCTTCAAGCCGGGGGACCGCAGCACGCTGAGCCTGGCCTATGGGCTGCATTCGCAGCACCTGCCGCTGGGGCAGTACTTCTATGCGCAGGCGGATACCACGCCGGCGGGCATCACCTACCGCCAGCCCAATTTTGAGCTGCCCTTTATCCGCTCGCACCATCTGGTGCTGAGCTATAACCAGCTCTTTGCCGGCCGCCTGCGGCTGCAGGTCGAGGCCTACGGGCAGCGGCAGTTCCAGGTGCCGGTCGCGGCCAATGACCCGACCTCCACCTTCTGGATGCTCAATCAGCAGTCGGGGGTGTCGATTTTCCCGCTGGCCAGCACGGGTACGGGCTGGAACTATGGGGTGGATGTGGCGCTGGAGAAGTTTTTCTCCCAGGGGATTTTCTTCCTCTTCACAGCATCGCGCTTTGAGTCGACCTATGGCCTGCCCGACGGGCGGACCTTCAATACCCGCTATGCTACAGAGTACGTGACCACCTGGACCCTGGGCAAGGAATTTACCTTCAAGAAAGGGGGCGTCCTGCAGGTCGGGGCACGGGTCATGTACAATGGCGGCTTTCGCTATACCCCGCCGGACTTTGTGCTGTCTCAACAGGAGGGGCGCTACATTCCGGACGAGGAAAACCCCTGGAGCACGCAAGTAGAGCCCTATTTCCGGATCGACAGCCGGATCTCCTATCGCCGCAACCGCAAGGGGCGAGCGACGATTCTCTCCCTCGACATCCAGAACCTGACGGATCGGCGCAACACCAACCGGCTGGACTACAATGCCGCTACCAATAGCCTGTCCTATGGCACGCACCCAAGTGGCTTTATTCCCGTGTTGAGCTATCAGATAGATTTTTAGATGTTTCGAGGCGAGAAGCGAGAGGCAAGACCAGAATCCATTCATCGCCCTGGCTCTGGACAACTTTGGGCACTACGTGGTAAAATTCCTCGGTCGGTCCTACCTTGTCCCACAAAAGCACGCTCTATGCTGGAAATCATCCTCCTCTTTTTTCTGACCCGCAAGAACGGCACCCTGGCCGAGCAAAAAGGCGAGCCCAAGCCACGCTGGCAACTGTACACGGTCCTGGCCTGGTTTGGGCTGGAGATCATGGGGGTCGCCCTGGGATCATGATTATGGGCGAGGATATGCTGATCCTCGCGGCCCTGCTGGGCCTGCTGGGTGGCTTTGGGGGCTACCTGCTGGTACGGCGCTCCCTGGAGCAGCGCCCGGATGTGGAAGCCTCCGAGGACGAGCTGATCGGGCAAATCGGCGAGGACGAGGAAGAAGCGGAACGCCCTTAGCGCGCCCCCAAAATGGTTTAATACAATTCTATCAATTTTCTAACATCGGCCTTGAAGCGGATTCAGGGCCGATTTTTCCTATACCAAAGCGCCTAAAAGCGCTTCGATTCCCCGAATCAGTTGCCTGACCGAACTATTCGGGCCTCGGATCGACTGTAGCCCTTCCCAAAGGATCCTACACCTTGTCATGATACCTTACATTGGGAAAAAGTTGGCCGGGTATTTGACCTATATGGCAAAGATGGAAGTTCGGACCATCCCGACGTCAACTCTGGACATGAAGTGTTTCTTTACTCAACCTGTCTCATTCATTCTGATTTTCTCCATTTCTGCACGGCTTCCAGCCATTCTTTCTGCAAGTTGGTCTATGCCCTACCCTATGCACGCTACGAATTGTGCCCTTTGGCAACGGTGAGCCGGTCCGAGCGCTCACGGGATACGCCCTGATGGATATACAATCAGGCCCCGTTCCCACGTACAATATGTATACACAGGCTGCTTGCGTGTGAAGATTTTCTGGAAGTAACGTACTTTAACTGGGGAGGGAAAGCTTTTGCTTTCCCTCTTTTTTTGTGGGTCTCCCTTGGGGTTTCATGGCCGATGGAGCGGACTCCCCAGGCATATGCGGAAAGCTTCGTATCTTTCGCCCATGCGCCTCCGGCTTGTTTCGCTGTTTGTTCTAGGGCTGCTCATAAGCAGCCTGTGGTCCGGCTGCCAGTCCCCCTCCGGCGGGTCGGGCCGGATCGATATAGACGAAGACATCTATATGGCTACCGACGAAATCGAGCGCCTCCAGCGCTTTTTCCGGGCCCTGAAGGCCCGTTCGGTGAGCCTGACGGCGCGCATTCCCGAACTCGAATACGAGGATGCCCTGTTTCTCACCGTCACCGACAGCCAGCGTCTGCGAGACAGCTTGGCGGTCTCTTACCAGAGCGCGGCCAACACCCTGCAGGAAGCGGTCAAGCGGGCGCTCATGTTCCCGGAAGACTACAGCCACCTTCTGATCGTTTTTGAAGATGACCAAAGACCAGAAGGGGAGGCCTCCTTTCGCTTTCCCCTGAACCCGGAATAAGCCCCCCTTCCACCCAGAAACCCCAAACTCAGATGTATCTACGCTTATCCTCCTGCCTGCTGCTTCTTGGCGGGCTGCTGTCCCTGCTACCGGCCCAACCCCGGGACTACCTCCCGGCAGACTTTCACCGGGAGCGGCGCGAAGCCCTGCGGCAGCAGCTGCCCGAGGGCTCTGTGGCCGTCTTTTTTGCCAGCCCCGTCCGCAACCGGGCCAACGACGTAGACTATGTCTACCATCAGGATCCCGATTTTTATTACCTGACGGGCTATCGCGAGCCGCATGCGATGCTGCTGCTCTACGCACAACCCCAGCAGGATGCCGAAGGCAGCTTTACCGAAGTGCTGTACGTACAGCCCCGCAACCCCCGGGCCGAGCAGTGGACCGGCCGCCGCCTGGGCGTCGCCGGCGCCCAGGCCCAGCTGGGCCTGCAACGCGTCTATCCCAACACCCAGTTTGCCGCCGATAGCCAGGCGCTGGCTGCCGCCAGCCGCATCCTCTGTTTTGAACTGCCCAGCGACGTGCGCAGGCGCGATGCGGAGGGCAGCCTCTACCAGCTGATGCAGGCCTTTCGCGCCTTCAGTGACTATCCCGAGCGGCCCGACCCGGGTCGCTATCGCATCTATGACTTGATCCGCAGCACCGAGGTGGAGAACAACGCCAATGTCGCTCAGGTCATCGACCGCTATCTGCGCTGGAACCCCAACCTGCCTGGCGATGACCCCATCGTGCGGTACCAAGAGGCCACCTCGGCCGAGGAGCGGCGGCAGATCGCCGCCGAGCTGCCGGAAAACCGGGTCGATGTATCCTCCCTTGACTACCTGATGAATGGGCTGCGCGAGATCAAAACGCCTGAAGAACTGGTCTTGCTCCGCAAGGCCATCGACATCTCGACCATCGGGCAGCGCGAGGTGATGAAGGCCATGCACCCGGATATGTCCGAAATGGAGGTGCAGGGCATCCACGAATTTGTCTATAAAAAATACGGGGCCGAATATGAAGGCTATCCCTCCATCGTGGGGGCCGGTGAAAATGGCTGCATTCTCCACTACATCGACAACATTAAGGACCGCCTGAGCGACGAGCTGGTCCTGATGGACCTGGGGGCCGAGTACCACGGCTACACAGCCGATGTGACACGTACCATCCCCGCCGACGGGACCTTTAGTCCGGAGCAGCGCGCCATCTATGACATCGTCTATGAGGCGCAGGAGGCCGCCATGCGGGCCTGCCGGCCCGGCCTCCCCTTCAATGGACTGCATGCCGCCGCGCAGGCGGGGGTGGACTCTGGCCTTGTAGCCATCGGCCTCGTCGAGCCCGGGGCCTTTCACCCTTATTTCCCTCACGGGACCTCCCACTACCTGGGACTGGACGTGCACGACCGGGGCAACTATGGCCCGCTGGCCCCGGGCATGGTGCTCACCATCGAGCCGGGCATCTACATTCCTACGGGGAGCAAATGCGATCCCCGCTGGTGGGGCATTGCGGTGCGCATCGAGGACGATGTGCTCGTGACGGAGACCGGCTGTGAGCTGCTCTCCGATCGCGCGCCCCGGCGCGCAGAGGAGATTGAAGCCCTCATGGCCGAGCCTTCGGCCCTGGATGACTTTGTCCTGCCGGGATTGGAAGAATAGAGGGGACGAACTATTTCCCATTTTTTTCTAAGTTTGGCCCCAGCTACCCGGCTGCGAGCCTGCTTCTTCACTACGCTATATGTACATTCATACTGTTGCGCACTACATTCCGGGCAAGGTTGTGCCCAATGCTTACTTCCTCCAGATCAATGGCCTGACCGACGAGTGGATCCAAAGCCGGACCGGCATCCGGGAGCGCCGCCACGCGGCGCATGGAGAAAACACCAACAGCATGGGCATCGCGGCCGTGCAGGCGGCGCTTGACCGACTCCCCCACCCCGTAGAGGACATTGACCTGATCGTAGGCGCCTCCTACACACCCTACGACACCATCGTCACCCTCGGACATGCGGTGCAGCATGCCCTGGGCGTGCCGCATATCCCGGTGGTGTACATTTCTTCTGCTTGCTCTTCCCTCCTCAACGCCATCGAAGTGGTAGAGGGCTATTTTGCCATGGGCAAAGCCAAGCGGGCCCTGGTCGTCGCCTCCGAGCATAACAGCATCTACGCCGACGAGACCGATACCAAAGCGGGCCACCTCTGGGGCGACGGCGCTGTCGCCATGTTTCTCTCTGCCGAACGCCTGACCGAATCCGACCTGAAAGTCAGACAACTTGTCACGGCGGGGGCCGCGACGGAGGGCAAAGCTACCGAAGGTGTCCTGCTCCGGCCTTTCGACGGCGGCATCTTCATGCCGCATGGGCGCGATGTCTTTATCCATGCCTGCCAGTATATGGCACAGGTAACGGTGGACGTGCTCGCCAAGGAAGGCCTTACCCCCGCCGACCTGCGGTTTTTCATCCCGCATCAGGCCAATATGCGCATCAGCCGCAATGTGGCCGAGCAGCTTGACCTATCCATGGACCAGGTGCTCTCCAACATTGAGTACCTGGGCAATACCGGCAGTGCCGGCTGTGGCATCGTACTCTCTGAGCACTGGGACAAGATCCAGCCCGGCGACCGCCTGTTGATGGCGGTCTTCGGGGGCGGCTACTCCTATGGGGCGATGCTGTTTGAGCGGTAAGACATCTCACGGTTTGGGGCGAATGGCCATTCGCCCCTACAGCCCGTAGGGCTGTCGGTAGGTCTTGACCAGCAGGCCGTTGGCTTCCTTGTCCCCCTTGAATTTTTCCTTTTTGGGATTCCAACGCAGGGGACGCTTGAGTTGGTAAGCGATGTTGGCAAGGTTGCAGACACTGGCGGAGCGATGCCCAACCTCCACATCACAGATGGGACGGGTACGGTTGCGGATGGCGTCCAGCCAGTCTCGGTAGTGGTCGGTACTCTTGTACACACGAATTTCGCTATCGCCGATGGTCCGCTCGACCAGACCGGGGATGTCCGACTCCAGAAAGGAGCGGCTCACCTCGATCTTGCCTTCGGTGCCATTGAACTGCACCGCCCAGCCGCGGCCAAAATCCTCGTGGGTCATCTCGACGCCATTGGCGTAGACCATGCGCAGCCCGCGGGTCGCGCCCGCTTCGGTGGGAGGGATAAATTCCACCGGACCACTCTCATCCATCCCCAGGCCCCACTGAGCAATGTCAAACATGTGTGCCCCCCAGTCGGAGAGGATGCCGCCGCCGTACTCGGCGTAGCGGCGCCACATGGGCCAGCCATCGTCGGAGAGGGGCGGTGCCAGCACCGCGCTGTAGCCCCGTTGCGGAGCCGGGCCCAGCCAGCGGTCCCAGTCGAGGCCTGCGGGCGTACTTTCGTCGGGCAGGTCATCCGTCACAGCCGGGTCCCCTACATTGACCTTCACCGAAGTAAGCTCGCCCAGATAGCCGTTGCGGACCAGCTCGACGGCCTGCCGGAAGTCATCCCAGGAACGCTGCATGGAGCCGGTCTGGAAGACCCGGTCATACTTGCGGGTGGCGTTGACCATGGCGCGGCCTTCGGCCACGGTGTGGGCCATGGGTTTCTCGCAGTAGACATCCTTACCCGCCGCCATGGCGGCGATGGCGACCGGGGCGTGCCAATGGTCGGGCAAGCAGACGATCACCGCGTCGAGGTCGTCACGGGCGATGAGGGCTTCGTATTCCTTGTACCCCTGGCAGCCATCATAGCTGCCGGCCCCGTTTGCCTCCGCGTAGTGGGCATTGACCTGCTTCTGAAAGCGCTGGAGCTTGCCTTCAAACACATCGCAGGCGGCTACCATCTGGCATTCGGGAATTTCCAGGAAGCGCCGGCCCAGCCCGCCGCTTTGCTTGCCGGTGCCGATAAAGCCGAGGGTGATCTTGTCACTGGGCGCGACATAGCCCCGGCCGCCCAGGACGTGGCGGGGGATAATGGTCAGGGCCATGGCTCCCAAGGTCGAATGGCGCAAAAAGCGGCGGCGGGAAGTCGCCGCAGGCGAGGATTGGGGCTTTTTATTCATCATACAAGGAGATATGTGATCTGGAAAAGGAGGAAATGTTTGAGAGTAAAGAGGCACAACATTCCTGACACAACCATACTGGTCTGGGGGAATGATAAAAATCATGCCTCCTGGAAGAGCTGGCGCAGGTTATCCTGTAAAAAGCCCCTCAGGACCTGCATCTGTGGCTCGCCCAGTTGCCGGCCAAAACGGCCGGCAAAATAAACGAGCAGAGCCAGTGCGGCCCCGCCCGGAAAAAACCACAAGGCCGGCGCCGGCTTGCCCAGTGTCCAGAGCGAGAGGCCGTACAATCCCCCGACCAGCGACAGCACCCCGATGGCCGAGTAGATGAAGATAAACAGGGTCCAAACCGCGGGGTTGGGGGCAAAAAGCCCGCGCACAAAAGCGCCATTGGCGTGAGCCTCCAGGTCGAGCGTGAGTTGCGGCGACCAGAAATGCGCCTGATGCGGGCGCATCTTCAGTACCACATGGTCGCCGACAACCTTGCCTTGCAGATCGGGATGCTGCTTCAAGGCAGCCTGCAGGTGTTGGGCGAGGGTTTCCGGGGCGTGGGGCACCACCAGCGAAAAGCGGGGGCGTAATTCCAGACCTTCAAAGTTCATAGCGGGTAGCAGTCCTGTTGCGTGAAAAAGGAAAAAGGCCCTCCCCGTGGCTGGATGTGGCGGGCCGTAAAGGAAAGATACAAAAATCCTGTTCTGTAGGTTCAAAGATCGGGCAAGTCCTTGTCGCCACAATCCCCGCCATGGTCGCGCCAGCCCGATAGCTGGCCGAAAAGGCATTGATTGGCGGGTCAAAAAGGCAGTATCTTCGCGTTTGGCCCAACTTTTCGGGCCAAATGAAGTTGGAACACCGCTCGGGGCCGCGCCCCGGCCGTCGCCGCTCGCCTTTACTGACCTCGCCCTTATGAAAAACCTCATGGTCCGCCGCAGCCTGATTGGCACCGTCCTCACGCTTCTGATCCTGGGCAGTGGCTACGCCCTCATGGAGAAACTCGGTAGCCGGGTGCCCGAAGTCCGGCAGATGTCTTTTCAGGAAAGCAAAAAAGCCGTGCGGGTCACGCCGGTAGAGTACAAAACCCGGGAACTGGCCCTGAGCAGCATGGGGCGGGTAATCCCCGAGCGGGCCACCGACCTAATGGCCGAGGTGCAGGGCGAGATGCTCCCCGGCGATGTACCCCTCAAGCCCGGGCAGCGCTTTGGCGAGGGGCAGGTTCTTTTCCGCATCGACGACCGGGAAGCCAAGCTGGCCCTCTACGCGCAGAAAAGCGACTTCATGACCACCCTGGCGGGCATCCTGCCCGACCTGAAGCTGGACTACCCCGAGGCATACCCCGCCTGGCAGGCCTACTTTGAGTCCCTGCAGGTGGATACCCCCCTGCCGCCCCTGCCCGAGATCACGCAGCCCGCCGAAAAGGTCTTTCTTTCCTCCCGCAACATCCTCAGCCAGTTTTATACCCTGCGCAGCAATGAGGAGCGCCTTACCAAGTATGTGGTCAAGGCGCCCTTTTCGGGCAGCATCCTGGAGGTCCTGCAGGACCTGAGCAGCATCGTAAGCCCGGGCACCCGGGTAGCCCGCATCAGCCGCTCGGCTCGTATGGAGCTGGAGGTGCCCATAGCCCGCGAGGATCTTGACTTTCTGCCCCGGGGCACGCAGGTGGATGTCTACTCCGAAGACGGCAACCAGCGCTGGACCGGCCAGGTAACCCGCATCGGGGCCGCGATGGACCCCGCCACGCAGTCGATCAATGTGTATGTGAGCTTTCAGCCCGGGCGGACCCCCGTCTTCGAGGGGCAGTACCTGCGCATGCAGGTGCCCGGCTCTCGCCTGCGCGACGTGATGGAGATCCCCCGCAATGCCATCGTCAACCGCAACGACCTCTATGTGGTCAATGACAGCAACCGCCTGCGGATCGCCCGGGGGCGCATCGAGAAGGTC
>RFHL01001101.1 GCA_003696875.1 Bacteroidota bacterium
CCCCTACAGCCTCTGCAACAACAATGTACAGGTCGTCTTCCCTGCCCCCGACGGGACCTTTTGGGTCGGGACCTACGGTGGACTGGACCGCTTTGACCCGGCCAGTGAGCGCTTTTACCACTACCCACTTTATCCGGACGACCCTGGCACCAGCATTTCCTGTCTCGCCGCCGATACGGCCGGCCGGCTTTGGGTTGGGACGGGAAAAGGCATGTTTGCCCTGTCTCCGGAAGACAGTATGGCCCAGGCCATCCCCCTGCTGAGCGCATCGACCGGTCGCCCTCTGGACAAGGTCGACATCCTCGTCATGGACTGGGAAGTGCCGGGACATCGCCTGCTGCTCGGGACCAATCTGGGCTTTCTGTATACCGAGGTCGGGACCACCGGCATTCGCATCGATACACTGCGCCTGACAGGGCAGCCGGTAACCGCCCTCCTCCCACCCCGGGAGGCGGGAGGGCCCGTCTGGGCCGGCACCCCAGAGGGGCTTTTTGCCCTCTCCTCCACCCACACCAGAGGCCCCTTTGCTCCGGCCACCTACGATCACAGCCCAGGCTTTGCGGAGATCCAGGACCTGAGCTATGATAGCGACGGGCGTCTCTGGATAGGCACCTTCGCGGGCCTTTTCCAGTATGAACCCTCAGCCAACCGCTTTTTCCACTATACCGAGGAGCTCCACAACCCCTACAGCCTCAGTGACAATGCCATCTTTGACTTGTTTTGCGATCAAAAAGGAGACATCTGGATCGGCACCTACTTTGGAGGAGTGAATGTCATTCATCAGGAGAAAAACGTATTCCGCCACTACTTCCCCATGGGCCAGGCTGGCAATATGCAGGGAAAAGCCGTCTCGGGCATGGTCGAGGCTCCGGACGGACAGCTGTGGATAGGCACCGAAGATGGAGGCTTGCACGCATTTGATCCCGAGCGGGAATATTTTGTCTACTACCCCTACCAATCGGGGCAAAAGGGCCCCAGCAGCAACAACATCCAGGATCTGTGCCTGGGCAGGCAGGGCGACATCTGGATCGCCACCTATGGTGGCGGGCTAGACCGCTTCAGCCCCGGCACGGGGCAGTTTGAGCATTTTCGGCACCGGCCAGGGCAGGCTGGCAGCCTGCCGGTGGACGAGTTGCTCACGCTCCTCCTCGACCGGCAAAACCGGTTGTGGGTCGGGACCGACAAGGGCGGCTTGTGCCGCCTGGACCCGGGATCGAGCTACTTCCGGCACTACTTCCCGGATACAGCCCGGGCGGGCGCCCTGGCCAGTGATGTCGTCATGGCCCTCTACGAAGACCGTAGCGGGGCCATTTGGGTGGGGCACTTTGGTGGGGGCCTGGACCGCTACGAGCCCGATGCGGATGCTTTTACCCACTTTGGCACCCAACAGGCAGGCGGCCTGACCTCGGACCAGATCACCTGTCTGTATGAGGACCGGCAAGGCCGCTTTTGGGTGGGCACCCGAGGGGGTGGGCTCAACCTGCTGGACCGCCGCAGCGGGCAGGCGCGGGCCTTTCGCAAGGCCGACGGCCTGCCCGACAACACCATCTACGGCATCCTGGAGGATGCCAGTGGCTATCTGTGGCTGAGCAGCCATCGCGGACTTTGCCGCTTTTCGCCCGACCAGCAGACCTTCCGCACCTTCCGGCAGGCCGATGGCCTGCAAAGCAATCAGTTCAGCCCGCGGGCCTTTCTCGCCGCCAGCGACGGCGAGCTCTACTTTGGGGGCATCAACGGCCTCAATCGCTTTGACCCGCTACGAATTCGGGACAACACCTTTGTCCCGCCGGTGGTCATCACCGGCTTTCGACTGTTTAACCAGGAGGTCGACTTCCGGTCACCAGACCAACCGCTACAGCAAGCTCCCGGGACGGCGCAGCGGGTGGTGCTCAACCATCATCAGACCGTTTTCGGCTTTGAATTTCGGGTACTGGACTACACCCAGCCCGAAAACAACCATTATGCCTTCAAGATGGAAGGCTTTGACGAGTACTGGAATGAGGTAGGCCCCCAGCGGATGGCCACCTTTACCAACCTGGATCCTGGCACCTACACCTTCCGGGTGCGCGGCGCCAACAACCACGGCAAGTGGAACCTTGCAGGGGACGCGATGGAAGTCGTCGTTTTGCCACCGCCCTGGCGCAGTGGCTGGGCCTATGCGCTCTATGCTCTGCTGGGGCTGGGACTGCTTCTGCTGGTGCGACACTATACCCTGACCCGCTTTCGGTTGCAGCAGGACCTCAAGCTCGAGCGCCTGCGGCGCGAGAAAACCGAAGAGCTGGAACAGGCCAAGCAGCGCTTTTTTACCAACATCTCCCATGAGTTGCGCACGCCCCTGACGCTGATCCTGGGGCCGCTGGAGGAATTACAGGCGCAGAGCAATCCCCGCATACGGGATACGCTGGGGTATATGCATCACAACACCATGCGCTTGCTCCGGCTGATCAACCAGCTGATGGATTTCAGCAAAATGGAGAGCGGGTATATGAAGATCGAGCCCACCGACGCCGACCTGCTGTCGGCGGTGCGGCAAACGGTAGCCTCCTTTGCCCCCCTGGCCGATCGGAGCCATATCCACTTTGAGCCGGAGGTTCCCGAGGGCAGCTTCTTTGCCTCTTTTGATCTGGAGAAGGTGGACCAGATTCTCTACAACCTGCTATCCAACGCCTTCAAATTCACCCCCGAACAGGGCCAGATCCGGCTACAGCTGCAGCTTCCGGCCGAGCCGCGGCCGGGCGAGCTGATCCGAATCAGGGTCTGTGACACCGGACCAGGGATTCCTGAGGGCGAACAAGCCAGGGTCTTTGAGCGCTTTTATCAGTTGCCGGGGGAACGCACCCGGCAGGGAACCGGCATCGGACTGGCCCTGAGCCAGGAGCTGGCCCGCATGCACGGTGGCCGCATTGACCTGGAAAGCACCCCCGGGACAGGCAGTTGCTTTACCCTTTGCCTGCCTTTCCAGCCTGCCCAGGCCACGCCTTCTCCCC
>RFHL01001102.1 GCA_003696875.1 Bacteroidota bacterium
GCTAAATTGGACATGTATTTTTTTTCATAAGGGCTTAGGTAATTAGTTGATTTACACCCACTAATCTAAGCCCTTTTTCTTTTTTGTCGTGTAGAGTGATCCTATACCTTAAGCAAACGCTCATGGTGTATCGAAAATTCATGCCCTCATTGGCCCTCAGGCCCTACATAGAGTGTTTTTACCTGTGGCAGCAGCCTACCCCCACGGCCCCCCTGCTGGTGCGCTCGCCGCCTACCGGCTACGCGGCGCTGGTCTTCAACCTGGGGGAGACCTATGAGACGGGTCTGGAGACGGTGCACTGGGACCGGACGCCGCGGGTCTTCCTGACTGGGCAGGCGACGCAGGGCTATCACTTGCGGGTGACGAATAGCCTGGATATCGTCGGGGTGGTGTTCCGGCCAACGGGCTTGTACCACCTGCTGCGGCAGCCCATGCGTGGGCTGACCGATCGCCGGGTGGACGCTAGCCTGGTCATGGGCCCTCGCATCATGGAGCTGTGGAAGCAACTGGGGGAGTGCCCCGATGTCGCGCACCGCATGGCCTTGCTCGACCAGGTCCTGCAACAGCAGTTACTGACCCTGCCCTTGGCCTGGGATGCCGTGGATGGCATCGTGGACGAGATCATCAGCTGTCATGGCCTGGCGTCGATGCAGCACCTGTTGGCCGATTGTGCCCTCAGTCCCCGGCAGTTTCAGCGGAAGTTTCAGGCCAAGGTGGGCGTATCGGCCAAGTTCTATTGCAAGCTGCGCCGCTTTGGCCATATCTGCCAGTACCTGATCCGGCAAGAGGTGATCGACTGGCAGGAGGTCGTCTGGATGGGCGGATACTATGACCAGTCCCATTTCATCAAGGACTTCCTGGCTTTCATGAAGGAAAATCCGACCGCCTATTACCATTCCCCACAGGAAGTGGCCAATCTGCTGGAAACCTGAGGCGATGTCGTTTTTTTACAATACAGCCTGCTCTGGCTGTGCTAGATTTGGCTTGTCTTTGGCGCTTGATCCATCCACCACACAACCCCCTTGTTATGCCCCTTACCCTCGCACAAAACCAGACCGTCATGCAGTTTATGGCGGCGTACAACGCCGGAGATGTGCCTGCCATGCTGGCGTTGTTTGCGCCGGCGGGCACCGTGCTGTACGCCCCCCTGGGCGAATCCGGCTTTGGCCCGGCCCGGGAAGTCGGCAAGGCCATCTGGGAGCTGGTCATGGGCAGCTTTGCCCCCCTGCACGGTGAGCTGATCACCTCCGAGCTGACCGAGGCCGGCGAGATCATGTGCCGGCTGCGCATCTCCGGCACCCAGGTGCAGGACTTCGGCGAAATCCCCAACCGCGGGCTTTCCTTCCAGGAAGACCACATTTTCGTGTTTCGCCTCGATCCCGACCACCGCATCGCCCACCTCAAGACGGTCTGGAACCACGACAGCCTCCGGCGACAGCTGGGGGCCGCCTAGTGCTTACCCCACTAAATTCTAACCCATTTAAACTTGCTCTTTTTCCGCGTTACTGCGTCAGAAAAGTCTCACCTGGCTCGCTAGGCTCGACTTTTCTTCCTTGTCCCGCGAAAAAATACTTGTCCTGAGCTAAGCCGAAGGAGCAAGTTTAAATTGGGTAATTACTTTGCGGGGGAAGCACTAGTCTCCCACTCAACCGATATCCCCCGGCTTGGCCCCCACGCCCAGCCCCCCGACAGGTCGATCCACTCGACCTGACCGGATACGTTTTCCCTACCACTTTGCTTCTTTCATCCACCATTAACGCTTTTTGAACATGCGTAATGCCCTTTTGATAGTCCTCCTTTGGGGAGGGCTCACCGCCGCTCTGCGTGCCCAAGCGCCCTATGCCTTTACCTACCAGGCCGTGGCGCGAGACGCCAATGAAGAATGTATCGTCGATCAGGCCATCAGCCTGCGCTTCAATATCCTGGACCAGACCGCTACGGGCACCGCCCTGTACAGCGAGCTGCACAGCGCCACCACCAATGGACAGGGTTTGTTTTCGGTGGAGATCGGCCGTGGCCAAGTGCTGGCTGGGGTGTACACCCAGTTGGAAGCCATTCCCTGGCGCCAGGGAAGCAAGTTTCTCAAGGTAGAGATGGACCCTGCCGGCGGTGTCAACTACCAGCTCGTGGGCACTTTCGAACTGCTGAGCGTACCCTTTGCCTTGGTGGCCGATGAGGCCGCCTTTGCCGAGACGGCAGGCGATGTGCTCAGCGAGCCCGTCGGCACGGTCAAGCTCTTCTGGGATGCCGGCGGGGTACTGCCGCTGCCTGCTGGCTGGCAAGTCCTAGATGGCTCTACCGTAAGCGACACCCTTTCCCCCCTCAACGGTATCCAGCTCCCCAACATGACCAACCGATATGCCGTCGGCTCGGCGGGCAACACCACGACCAATGCGGTCGGCAATGCCAACCACACCATCAACCTGGCCCATAGCCATCAGGTGGACCCGCACCAGCACACAGTTCCCGCCCATACCCATACCATGAGCCACACCCACTCCTCGGGCACCTATTCGACACTTTTGGGATGGGACAATGACGGAGACGTAGCCGTGCGCCGGGGATCTTTTTCCTCCTACCCCGCGTGGCCGCTTTCGTTCAATGACGCCCTGAATACCGAAGGCAACCTCTCTACGGGGAATGTGGGCACTGGGCAAATGGCGAGCAATACGGCCTCGATAGACGTAGCGGGTGATTCGGGCGGTGCCTCCACCAGCGTCACCGGCTCTGGCGGCGGGGGCGATACCGGCAGTGCCAGCCCCGGCACCTCGACCGCCCTCTCGACGAGCCAGTCGATCCAGCCCGAGAGCATCGGCTTTGTGTACATCATCAAAATCCGATGATACCGGTCGCTTGCCGTCCTGGTCCACTAGCGGGCCAGGCTTGGCCTTGCGCTCCGTCTCATCTAACCCCTGTCCGTATGAAATCTTTTTGTGTCTTCATCTACATCTACGCCACGCTCCTGGTATCGCTGGTGCCGGCCCAGTCTCTGGGTTTGAAGCAACTGAGCGCACTGGGGGGGTATGTCGAAAGCCCCACCGGCTTGCACCTGCAGCACAACCTGGGTGCGGTGGCGGCCACGGTCATCCAGGCAGGCGATACCCGTCTCGACCAGGGGATGTTCCTGGCCTGCGACTGGCCCTGCGCCGACGTAGCCAACAGCCAAGATGCCTATCTGAACCCTGGCATCACGATTTCGCCCAATCCCACCTACGACGCCCTACAGCTCATCGGTGCGGCACCATACTTGCACCGGTATGAGCTCTACAGCCCCAACGGCCAGCGCATCGCCGAAGGCCCCCTCCCGGTCCCCCAGGTTTCGCTGGCGCGATTTCCGAGTGGGGTGTACCTCCTGCGGGTATTTGACCGGCAGGGCACCCCGACCTTCGTGGGCAAAGTTGTCAAACACTAAACAACCCCCCCAAACCCCTCCACC
>RFHL01001103.1 GCA_003696875.1 Bacteroidota bacterium
GATTGTCATCGAGATCAACCTGCCGCCCGGACCGGTGCCGGGCGGACCTCCGATCCGCTTGCGGGCCAGCGAGCTCACCCCTTCTATTCGCGATAGCCTGGGGATCCCCTACAAGATGCTCGATTCCACCCTCCAGATGACCTTTGTGGTGGACAGTGCCGCCCTGTCTCGCCTCAACTTAAACTTTATAGCCCAGCGGGTACATCTCCAGGAAGGCAAGGGCTACTTCCGGGACTGGGCGCAGCTCACCCAAAAGCGGCTACAGGAACTGGGCATGTTCCAGTATTTTCTCATCAATTATAATGTGGTCAAAAAGGACCGCCTCGTTACCCTGATTGACCTGCAACTCGCTCCCCGCTACCAGATCAAGGCGGGGGCCGAGACCTTCACCCGGGACATCAATTTCAACGCCAACCTTATTCCCAACGTCGGGGCCAATTTTGGCCTCCGCAACAAAAATGCCTTTCAGCATTCCGAGCGTCTGGAGTTTGGCTTCAGTGGGAGCGTCGGTTGGAATTCGCTCAACCTCGGCACCCCCAACTATTATGAGTTTGGGGGCGAGGCCAGCCTGCAGTTTCAGAAGTTTCTCGGGGTACGGCCCTTTCTCTGGATTCTACCTGACAAGATTGCCCGCGACCTGAGTCGCTTCAGCCCCCACACCCAGCTGACCACCAACTTTCGGTTGGAAAACTGGCAAGGGATCACCCAGTTTACCCCGGGCTTTTCGCTCACCTATCGCTGGAACCACATCCCTTTCCGGGACCGGATGGTGAGCCGCTTTACCCCGATTTCCATCGACTACATCGATCCCAACATCGACCGGCAAGAAGGTTTTCGCAGCATCGTACAGCAGATGCCTGCCCTGCTACAGCGCGACTTTGCCCGTCGCTTCAGTTCCCGGCTACAGTACAGCTTCACCCACCAAAACTACCGCCGCACCCGCAGCCATCCCACCTATTGGTATCAGATCAATGTCGAGTATGGCGGCAACATCCCCTTTCTGCTCGACCAACTCGCGACCCAGTTTGACCAGGATCAGGACGGTGGGGACAACCGCTTTCTCGACAGCATCTTTTACGGTCAGTACCTCCGTGGCGGGTTAGAAGGCAAGCTTTTCATCCCTACCGGTGCCAGTACCGAGCTGGTCCTGCGCGGCCGCATCGGCGCCGGCACCCCTTTCAATGGCACCCCCATCCTCCCCAAAGAGAGCCGCTTCTTCACCGGTGGCATCAATGGGATGCGCGGTTGGCAATCCAACACCCTGGGCCCCGGCCGTATCGGCTCGGCCTACGATTGGGGTGTCGCCGATACCCAGGCGGTGCAGGACGTGCGCAGCCTGCTCGGCACCGGCGGCGAGTACGCCCTGGAGATGAATGCCGAGTTTCGCTTTGACGCCGGCACCTATCTCGAACTCGCCCTCTTCACCGACCTGGGCAATGTCTGGATGAGCCGCCGCACCGAGGCGGCCTTTGGGACCAGCCAGGCCTCGCTTTCCGGTCAGAACCTCGTCCTCGGCTGGGATGCCGGCATCGGCTTTCGCTTCGACTTTTCCTTCCTCATCCTGCGGGTCGACCTCGGCCAGCAACTCTTCGCCCCCGATATCGGCTGGGTTCCCCGCAACCCCGCTGTCGACCGTCCCAACTCCCGCCGCCAGGTCAACCTGGGACTGGGCTATCCCTTCTGAGCCTCTGTTTGGGCCAGGCCTTCCCTCAGATGCTTCGCGGAAAAGGACGATGCTATGGAACATCTACTTCTACTTCCAATTCTTTCCTTATGAACCGCTTCCCCCTCTTTCCCCTCTTGCTCATAGCGCTCCTCAGCCTCACCGCCTGCCAACTTTGGCGCGGCGGTAGCCGCGTGTACCATCAGCGGTATTTCCCCGGACCCTTTACCGACCTTCACTTCCAGATGCCCCTCGCCGAGGCCTTGCGCCATCATCCCGATATGCAGGTCAGCAGCGAGGAGTCCTTCCGGATTATCTACACCGAGGAGATTGGCCGCGAGGGCATCCAGAGTGTCGCCTATTACTTTGATTCCGACGCCCCGCGCATCCTCTACGAACTGGTCATCCTCTACCAGGATGCCGCCAGCCGTGACGCCGCTGCGGCCCGCCTCCTCGGCCCCCCCAACCATGAGGAGGATGAGTGGATGCTCGACAGCCAGGACGGCTACCGCATCAATGCCTGGACCTACCAGAACAAACTCATCCTGGCAGGCAAGATTGCCGGCACCGAGTGGGAAGAAGAGTAGATCGGAGGAGAGGAGGGCGTGCCGCCGCCCCGGGGCAAGCCCCGGCCGGCGTCGGGCCCTTCCGGGGTTCGCTTCGCTCCGTCCGGCGCTGCGCTTGGACCAGGCCCTCCAGGCCCCTCACGCCCCGCCCGGCCAGTGCGCATGATCGCCTGCCGGCGGCAGGGCAATAGGCGCCGCCAGCAGATCCTGCAGGCTACCCACCGGCCCGGCCCAGCCCAGGGCCCGGGCCAGTTGCTGCCACACCTCCGCCGCGGTCCGGCCCTCGGCCCGCCAGGCCTGCAGGGAGTAGCTCCCGGCCGACTTGGAGAGCTTGGCCCCGTCCGGACCTTTCAGCAAGGGATGGTGAAAGAACTGTGCCTCCAGGAAGCGCCCGGCCCCGATTTCCCGGGCCAGCCAGCGCTGTATCGCCGTGCTGTCCAGTAGATCCGCGCCCCGCACCACCAGGTTGATTCCGTGGTCGAGATCATCGGCCAGGGTGGCGATCTGGTAGGCCGGGATGTCATCCTTGCGCCAGAGTACCGGGTCCCGCATGCTTGCCTCCAGGGCCACCGCCTGTGGCCCCAGCCAACCATCGTCCCAGGTGATGGTCACGGCCTCGGTGCGCACCCGCAGCGCCGTACCCGGCCCTCCCAGCGGCAGGCCCAGCTCCCGGCAGGTGCCGGGATATTGTCCGTCGCGCGAAGCGGCCTGAATCTCCCGCCGCGAGCAGCGGCAGGCAAAGAGCCGGGGCCCCAGCGCCTGTAGGAGTTCCCGATAGCGGGCGTGGCGGTTTTGCTGAGAGAAATGCCGGCGATGATCCTCCGGCCCGCCAGGCCCTTCGTCCCAGTCCAGTCCCAGCCATTCCAGCGTCCGGAAAATGTCTTCCAGGTATTCCGGCCGCACCCGGGGGGCATCCAGGTCATCAATACGCAGGCGCAGCCGCCCCCCGGCACGGCGGGTCAGCAGCCAGGTGAGCCCAAAGTTCCAGGCATTGCCCAGGTGAAGGTACCCGCTTGGCGTAGGTGCGAGCCGGCTGCGTACCATGGCGGAGTGAGGATCCTGCATCAGTCTATCCATGGCACCCAGGGACGGTGAATGAGCCGCCAGTGACCATTTACATGGACAAACACATCATAGGCACTGCCCAGCTGACGGCCTGGTTGTACAAACTTACAACGATAAAAGGTATATCC
>RFHL01001104.1 GCA_003696875.1 Bacteroidota bacterium
CTACCGCAGTGGTCGCCTCCTCCAGCCGGTAGGTCAGAAGGGCCTCCTCTACCGACTGCCGCCCCGGCGGAGCGGGCTGGGCACCAAGCACCCCCGGAAGCAGAATAAAAAACCAGACAATTCGCAGCTGCATGAGCAGTTTCCAGATCAATGATGAGCCGAAGGTACAGAAAATGGCTTGACGCAGCCAGCACGAAAATGCCCCCTTTCCGACATCAGACCAAACATAAAGCAAGGCTGCCCCTGATGGGAGGCAGCCTCGGAAACGATTCGATCAGAGTCGGAATCAGGCAGGCAAACCTTCCTCCTCCACTTCGTTGAAGAAGGACTCATCCACCAGGATGCGGCCGCAGTTCTCACAGTAGATCATACGGCTACGCTGCTTCAGCTCAATATGCATCTGCGGTGGGATGATGGAAAAACAGCCTCCACAGGCGAGACGGTCCGTGCTAACAACGGCCAAACCGTTGCGCATATTTTGCCGGATCTTCCGATAGCCGTTGAGGTGGCGGGCTTCTACGTGCTTGGCCGCTGCTTCGATCCGCTTGTTCAGCTTTTCTTCTTCGGCCATGGTGTCACTGATGATCACCTCCAACTCCTTCTTCTTTTCCTCCAACTCACGCTTCTTGTCATCGACTTGTAGCGTGGTTTGCTCCAGAAGCTCTTTCTTCTGCTCAATCTGATCCTGATACTGGCGAATTTTCTTCTCCGAAGTCAGGATTTCCAGGTTGGCATATTCGATCTCCTTACGGAGGGCATCAAATTCACGGTTGTTCTTCACGTTCATTTGCTGCTCTTCGTACTTCTTGATCTGGCCGGAGAATTCCTCGATCCGGGCCTTGCGCTCCTTGATATCGTTATTGAGGCTTTTGATCTCCTCTTCGATGCGGCGCTTGCGGGTCTCGAAGCCTTCGAGGTCATCTTCCAGGTCGCTTACCTCTTCGGGCAGGCTCCCCCGCAGACGGTGAATCTCATCGAGTTTAGAATCCAGCACTTGCAGGGTGGTGAGTGCTTTGAGTCGATCCGTAATCGTATTCTCCATATCGGGTATCAGATTGAAACGTGCAAAAGGCTGAGCGAAAAAACGCGTAGCACCAAGCCTGTCGCTCGCCTAATGGTAGCGAACCGGATTGGTGTGGGTCTCAGATAAACGGACCGCAAAGTTAGGAAATTTTTCGGATAAAAATGCGTGAATCAAGGCACTGGTAAACTGCTCGGACTCGTAGTGCCCAATGTCGAGCAGCAGGAGGCGGTCTTCGTTGTCAAAAAACTTATGGTAGGTGATGTCAGCCGTGACAAAGGCATCTGCGCCCTGTTGCAGGGCCGCCGGGATGAGAAAGCTGCCCGAACCACCGCATACCGCGACCGTCTGTATAGTCTCGGTGGGCGCATCGGCATAGCGAATGCTTCCACAATAAAAGGCGCCCTTTACCAGGTCAAGGAAGGCCTCTTTGGTCATCGGCGCCGGGAGGCGCCCGATCATGCCGGAGCCGTACATAGCCTCGGCATCCTTAGGATGCAGGAAACGGGTGTCGGTCAGCCCAAGGCGCTCACAGATGCGCTGGTTCACCCCCGTACGCACGTTGTCGAGGTTGGTATGGATTGCATATAGCCCCACCCCGGCCCGAACGGCCCGCAGAAGAGTGCGCCCCACATAGTCCTCGGGCGTCAGGCGCTTGCGAGAACCAAACCAGATGGGATGGTGAGCGATCAGCAGGTTACATCCTTTTTGGACGGCTTCTTCCACCACCGCCTCGGTCGCATCAAGGTTGATCAGCACACCTGTCACCTCCTGATCAGGGTCACCGGCGAGCAACCCTACGTTGTCATAGGACTCCGCCGAGGCAGGCGGGGCCCAGGCTTCCAGTACCTTGGCGATGTCGCGTATGGTCATGCGCTCGGAGCCAGTCTAAGGGCTAGCTAGAGTTTGCGGCGAATCTCGTTTACACGGTAGATTTCGAGGGTGTCGCCAGCCTTGATGTCGGGATAGTTCTCGATCATAAAGCCAAATTCCTGCCCGTTCAGCACCTCCTTCACATCATCCTTAAAGCGCTTGAGCGAAGAGAAGGTGCTGTCGTAGATCACCACATCGTCGCGCAAGACGCGTACCGAATCGTTGCGGGTGATCTTGCCACTTGTCACGAGGCCTCCCCCTACATTGCCGACCTTGGTGATCTTGAAGACCTCCTTGATCTCGGCGGTAGCGACGATTTCCTCTTTGATTTCGGGCGAAAGCAGTCCTTCGAGGGCATCCTTCACATCGTTGATGGCATCATATATCACGCTGTATGTCCGAATATCTACTTCCTCGCGCTCGGCAAGGTTTCGGGCTTGGGCATTGGGACGTACGTTGAAGGCAAGCACAATGGCATCGGAAGCCACGGCCAGATTGATGTCGGCCTCGGTGATAGCCCCGACCCCTTTCCAGATGATGTTGACCTGGACCTCATCGGTTGAGAGCTTCAGCAGCGAACCAGCAAGGGCCTCCACAGATCCATCCACATCCCCACGGATAATGATGTTGAGTTCCTTGAAGTTGCCCAAGGCACGGCGGCGGCCGATCTCTTCCAGGGTAAGGCGGTTGGTGCGGCGTAACTGTTGCTCCCGGAAAAGCTCTGAGCGGCGCTGAGCCAGATCCTTGGCCCGGCCATCTTCTTCAAATACGTGGAAGCGGTCCCCGGCCTGCGGCTGTCCATTGAGGCCGAGCAACTGTACTGGCGTAGAAGGTCCGGCTTCTTCGACCCGCTCCCCATTCTGATTGATCAGGGCGCGAACCTTGCCATGGTGAATCCCCGCGACGACCTCGTCGCCTACGCGCAGGGTCCCGTTTTGAACGAGAACGGTAGCTACATGACCGCGACCGCGGTCGAGACGCGCCTCGATCACGGTTCCAGTCGCTTCGCGATCGGGATTGGCCTTGAGGTCAAGCAGATCGGCCTGCACTATCACTTTCTCCAGCAGGTCATCCACATTGAGGCCTTTCAGGGCCGATATTTCCTGGGACTGATAGTCACCGCCCCAGTCCTCAACGAGGATGTTCATCTCGGCAAGCTGGCTCTTGATCCGCTCGGGATCAGCCCCGGGCTTATCAATCTTGTTGATGGCAAAGATCATCGGAACATTCCCGGCCTGGGCGTGGTTGATCGCCTCCTTGGTCTGGGGCATCACCTGGTCATCGGCCGAGATCACGACAATTACAATGTCGGTAACCTTGGCCCCCCGGGCCCGCATGGCGGTAAAGGCTTCGTGCCCCGGCGTATCAAGGAAGGTAACCTGTCTGCCGCTCTTGAGGGTCACCTCATAGGCCCCGATATGCTGGGTGATCCCGCCGGCCTCTCCGGCGGTCACATTGGTTTTGCGCAGGAAGTCCAACAAGGTGGTCTTACCGTGGTCAACGTGGCCCATGACCGTGATGATCGGGGCGCGCGATTTCAGGTCTTCCGGTGCGTCCTCTTCCTCCACAATCTCCAGATCCCCCTCGGTGACGTCCACAAAGTTGGCTTCGTAGCCGTACTCCTCGGCGATGAGGGAGAGAATCTCGGCGTCGAGACGCTGGTTGATGGAGACCATCACCCCGAGCTGAAAGCTTTTGGTGATAATTTCTGTTACCGGAACGTTGATCAGACTAGCAAACTCGTTGGCTGTGATGAACTCAGTCACCTCCAGCACCTTGGAGTCCTCCATCATCTGCTGTTCCAGCTGCTCGCGACGGAGGGCGTCGGCGTCCCGCTTGGCCCGGCGCAGGCGCTGCCGGCTCCGGGATGCTCCCTTGCCCATCTGGGACATGGTTTCCCGGATCGAGTCGTCTACCTCCTTGGCAGATGGCCGCTCTTTGCGACCTTTCTTGTCTTTGCTGTCCGATCGGGGGCCGTTACCGGATCCCACCGCAGGTGTAACCACTGTCGTCTTGCGCTTGCGCTTGCGGCGGCGGCGCTTCTTCTTGCTATCGTCTTCATCGGCATCGGCGTCGGTCGTGGCGGGGCGATTTTTCGCTCCGGACTTATCGTCGTTGCGCTTTTTCTTTTTGTCACCGGGCAGCTCAATCTTACCCATGACCTTGAGACCTGCCAACTGCGGGGCGCGGTCGCTGGCCCGGATCACCGTTTCACTTTCTGTCGATTCTTCCTCGCCTTGCGGCTTTTCGGATACTTCTGGGGTTACCGGCTTCTCCTTGGTGGGCTTTTCGATTTCTACCGGCTTTTCTTCGGCCACTGGCACCACCATTTTTTCCTCGGCAGGCACCTCCTTTTTCCCCTCAGGGGGAGTCACGGGCTTAGCATCCGGTTTCTTTTCGGCGACGGGCTCCTCCTTGGCTGGCGGATCTGCCGTTTTTTTCTTGGGCGGGGTTTTACGCCCTTTGCCACCCAGCTTGTCGAGATCGATCTTGCCAATGACCTTGAGGCCGCCCGTTTCCGCTTCCTCTTCCTGAGGAAGGGTTTCTGGTTCTTTGGCTACCGTCTCGACGGGTTTAGGCTCCTCTTTCGGGGGCTCCTCGACCGGCGGCTCAGGTTTTTTCTCCTCGACTGGAGGCGTAGGCTCTTCCTTAGCAGGCGGGCTTACCTTCTGAGGTGAGGAAATGCGGTTCTTTAGCTCTGCTGCGGAGAGAAAATCCTTTTCCTGATCCTCTTCACGAGCAGGAGGGGTATCAACGGGTGGGGGAGTAGCCGTGGAGCGCACTTCTTCCCGGCGCTTTTCAGACAGTTGGTCCGCTTTTTCCTTGATCAGCTTATCGGGGGCGAATTCCTTCAGCAGCACATCGTATTCTTCAGCCGAGAGCTTGGTATTGGGCGAATTGGCTACGTCATGCCCATACTCCTGGAGGTGTTCCACGAGCATGGCCGTACCCACATTCAGCTCTTTGGCTACTTTGAATAGTCTGTAAAATTTCTTTTCCGCCATGCGTTGATTTTATGCTGCAAATATACCAATGCCGAAGGGGATTACCTTATACCGGCTGTTGATTCGCTGAATATACTACTTATTTCCCCAAATTGTATCTGGAAACCGAAGCCCAGATAGACCTGATCTCCAGACAGTATGGTCCGGAGATCAGGTCAACAGACAAGCCTTATGAGGCCTCTTCCTCATCCTCTTCCTCTACATCATCTTCTGCCTCGGCTTCATCCGAAACGCTGGTTTCTGCTTCGATTTCAGATGTCTCCTCAGAGGTCTCTTCTGGCCCCTCTTCTTCTTCCTCCTCCTCGTCTTCGCGGTCAAATTCGGCCTGCAGGACCTCCTGAACGTGGACAATGGTCTCACGGTCCAGATCGCTACGGCGCACCAGTTCCTCGGTGGAGAGGTCGAGTACACTACGGGCGGTGTCACATCCGATGCGCTTCAGTTCATCGATGATCCACTGCTCGACTTCGTCGTTGAACTCATCGAGTTCGATGTCCTCCTCATCGGGATCGAGTTCGCGGTACACGTCAATCTGATAGCCGGTAAGCTTGGAGGCCAACTTGATGTTGAGACCATTTTTACCGATCGCCAGGGAAATTTGATCTGGCTGCAAGTAGACTTGAGCCGTACCAGACGCCTCATTAAGACGTATCGAGGAGATTTTGGCGGGGCTCAGGGCCCGCTGTATGTACAGCAGCTCGTTGGTGGTGTAGCTGATGACGTCGATATTTTCGTTGCGCAGCTCGCGCACAATGCCGTGGATCCGGCTTCCCTTCATCCCTACACAGGCGCCTACCGGGTCGATACGGTCGTCAAAGCTTTCGACGGCCACCTTGGCGCGCTCGCCCGGCTCACGCACAATGCCCCGGATGTTGATCAGGCCATCGTAAATCTCCGGCACCTCTTGTTCAAAGAGTTTTTCCAGGAAAAGGGGTGCCGCCCGCGAGATGATGATGCGGGGGTTGCTGTTTTTGACCTGCACTTCCAGAACCACAGCCCGGATGGTGTCGCCTTTGTGGAAGCGATCCTTGGGGATCTGCTCCTGTCGAGGCAGGATCAGTTCAGCTCCCTCGTGCATGACGAGGATCTCGTTTCGCCAGATCTGGTAGACCTCCCCGATGACGATGGTCCCGACGAGTTCTTGGTACTGAGCCACGATTGAGGCCTTTTCCAGGTCGCGGATTTTTTGGGTGAGGGTCTGCTTGGCCGTCTGCACGATCTTCCGGCCAAAGGAAAAAAAGTTGATTTCCTCGGCGAGTATATCACCCACCTCGTAGTCAGGGTCTACCCCGAGGGCCTCGCTAAGCGGGATTTGCCGGGACTCGTCTTCGAGCTCCAGGTCCTCTACGACCACGCGCTCCCGGAAGCCTTGAATGTCTCCCTTGTCGACATTCACGATAATCTCGAAGTTTTCGTCCGAGCCATACTCCTTGCGGATCATGGTGCGAAAGACCTCTTCGAGGACCCCCATCAGGGTCACCCGGTCAATGTTCTTAAACCGGGAAAATTCGGTAAACGCTTCGACGAGGTTTACCTCGGGCTCTACCGCTTTTCGTTTTGCCATAGTCTCGGTTGACTGGGAGGCCGGCGCGCAGCGACGGGCTGTGCCGGCATGTGCTAAATAAAAACCTTTGCTTCTAGAACATCAGAGAAAGCGACCTTCACAGGTTCCGATGCTGTCTTGCGCTGCGGGCCACTTCCCCGCGCAGAGCGGCGGGTGGGCAGGGGCTCCAGGACAAAAAATTCCTCGTCAACGTGGTGTAGCAGACCCTTTAGCTCCTGCCGGTCATGAAACACGACGTGCAGCTTTCGGCCCAGGTTCTGCTGATATTGTCGATGCAGGCGCAGAGGCTGCCCCACGCCCGGAGAAGAAACCTCCAACTTGTAGGGGAAGTCCAGCGTCGGTTCTTCCTCAAGCAGCAGACCGAGGGCCCGGCTGATCTCAGCGCACGCGTTCAAGGTAATGCCCTGATCGGTGTCCACCTTGATGCTGAGTACACTTTGTTTGCCCTGCTTGAGCTGTATATCCACGACAAAGACATCTGGGTTTGTCTCGGATATTTTTTGTCGGATTTGCTCCTGAACCTGATCTATCAACATACCAAAAAAAGAAGGGAGCATGCTCCCCTCTTAAGAACATTAATGTTTTGTGGGCACAAATGTACAATTTAATCCGGCAACATCAAAGCTGCTTTCCACGCATATCGCTGCATCAGAGTGGGCGGGGAAGAAGGTAAAAAAATCAGTTTCCGCAACCCCTGCCATCGAAATGGCGTTACTTGGGGCCTGAGCCGGAATGTTGCTTCCCAGACCTGGAAGAGGGGATACGACTGGGCTTGGCAAATGTTCACCCACTAGGTTTATGATGGAATCTCTACACCTCTTTCGCCGGCGGTATGCCGGCCATGTGCAGGCCACGGTGCGGCTCTCGATACCGGTCATCATCGGACAGTTGGGGCATGTCCTGATGGGCTTTATTGATACCCTAATGATTGGCGATCTGGGCTACGTACATCTATCGGCAGCCTCCCTGGCTAATGGCGCCTTTCTCCTTATCACGGTGCTGGGCATCGGGATTACCTTTGCAATCTCTCCGCTGGTGGCCGAGGCCGATGCGGGCGGCAACCCCCAACGTGCAGGTCATTACTTGCAGCAAGGGACCTGGCTAGGACTCGCATTGGGGATGGTTCTCGCCGCACTGGTGCTCGCCGCTGGCGCGAGCTTACCCTATCTGGATCAGCCCCCTCAGGATGTGGCCCTGGCCCAGGGCTATACATATATCCTGGCCTGGTCGGCCCTGCCTATGATGCTATTTCTCGTAGCCAAGCAGTTTGCCGACGGCCTGGCCCTCACCGTTCCCGCCATGGTGGTGACCCTCATCGGCCTGGCCTGCAATACCGCTATCAACTGGCTGTTGATCTACGGGCATGCCGGCTTTCCCCGCCTGGAACTCAACGGGGCGGGTTACGGTACCCTCATCAGCCGGCTGGTGATGATGGGCCTCATGATGGGCTATGTATTGCGGGCCCGGCGTTTCCAGCGTTACCATCTCCTACGGGGCTGGCTACGCCTGCGGCCCCCCTTCATCCGAAAAATCCTGCGTATCGGACTGCCATCAGGTCTGCAGTACCTCTTTGAGGTCGGGGCTTTTATCGGAGCGGTGGTTATCATCGGCTGGTTGGAAAATCCTTCGGCGAGCCGGGCGGCACATCAGATCGCGATTCAGTTGGCATCAATCACCTATATGGTGGTAACGGGTATCTCCGCCGGAGCAACGATCCGGGTGGGCCAATCCCTGGGCCGGCAGCAGTATAAGGAACTGCGACGAGCCGGCTTCACAGGCATTTATGTGGCGCTGGCATTCATGTTGCTGACGGCAGTAGGCTTTTTGATGGGCCGAAACTACCTGCCTCAACTCTTTGTAGAGACCAAGGCGGTCGTGGAACTGGCCAGCCACCTGCTGGTGTTCGCGGCAGCCTTTCAGCTTTTTGATGGGGTGCAAGCCGTAGGCGTAGGCATCTTGCGCGGCATGCAGGACGTGCGCATCCCGACCTTCATCACCCTGGTGGTCTACTGGGGGATTTCCCTCCCGGTGGGATATCTCCTCTCTGGCCCGATGGGACTAGGCGTAGAGGGCATCTGGTATGGCTTTGTGTTGGGGCTGGGGCTGGCCGCCGGCTTGCTCACCCGCCGCTTCTGGCGGCTGAGTGGTCAGCTACAGGCCAGTTCTTCGGAGCAGCCCGTGGCGCTGCCGCATCTCTAACGCACCCCTACCGACACCCGGGAAGCGACGAGCTCAAAAAGCTCAGCCTTGGCCGCCTCCAGATCGTCATTGATCAGGACGTAATCAAACTGTGGGGCATAGGCCAGCTCCTGCCGCGCCTTGGCGTAGCGACGGGCCACCTCCTCAGGACTGTCGGTCCCGCGCGCCTGCAGGCGTGCGAGCAGTACCTCTGGCGAAGGCGGTTGGATAAATATGGCCAGGGCTCGCTCGCCAAACTGCCGCTTCAGGTTGAGGGCCCCCTCGACGTCTACGTCAAAAAGCGGCACCTCGCCTGCCGACAGGATGCGGTCCACCTCACTCCGCAGCGTCCCGTAGTAACGGCCTTCGTACACTTCTTCCCACTCCAGAAAATCCCCGGCATCGCGCCTGGCCTCAAAAGTCTCCCGGCTCATAAAATAGTAGTCCTGACCGTCTACCTCATGCCCGCGCGGCGCGCGGGTGGTGGCCGAGATGGAAAAGGCAAAGCCTCTGAAATGCGCCAGCATCGCCTGCACCAGGGTGGTTTTGCCCGAGCCACTAGGCGCCGCCACGATGATCATCTGTGGGTGTGTAGGAATCATGGCCAAAAGTACGGAGAAAGGACGAAAAATGTAATACTATTCATTAATTCGTAATTTATTTTAAATGTAAAGTATGGATGTTTGCATTAGCGCTGGTCGCTAACCGCAAGTAACATGGACGAATATTTTCGCACCTGCACACGAATAGGGCTCATTTGGCTCATCAGCCTGGGGGGGCTTTCTCTCCCGCTTCCTGCCACACCCGTTTCGGCCCAGCCCTACCACGCCATCACCGCCTATCTCAATGCCGAGATGGAAAGCCTCTGGCTTTTGCATAAGGATCTGGAACGCATCAACCGGGACATGAACCGCTGTCTGGAACGCGAACAGCACCAGGCTGAGTTGTCAGAAGATGTATGCAACCTGCACTTTGTCTCCGACTGGGCCGCCGCCCAGCCCCAACAACGGGTGTTAGATTCGCTTTATGATGCGGCCCTGCAAGGCTCCCTGGCTCTGCCTGCCGACCATCAGGCCCGCATCCAGCGTGAACTGCGCCAGGTACACCTCCTGCTGGCCCCAATGTCAGATTGGCTCAAGCAGTTGGAGACCTACATTCGCTGGGAAACCTACCGCAGTGACAAGGGGTTTGAAACGGGCTACAACTGGCTGGACCGCTTTGAGGTCTGTTATGGCGACTTTGCCAACATGGCCGGCAAACTCTACTTTTCTCTGGAAGCTTCCTGGCAGGCCATCCCCCTCTCGGGTCAGCCCAATCCGTATAGCCCTCTGGTCCATAGCCTTGATCCGGTGCTTACACACAGTAGAACCCTCCTGTGCGCCACCCGCGATGAGGACCGGCAGAGCCTGCAGCGGGCCGTCCGGGACTTGGCCCATGCCATCGGTGAGGCCCAGCGGCAGGGAGGCAAGCTGGTCAAAGCCCTGCCAGCTCAGCCGGGCAGTCAGCGCGACCCGCAGGTCCGCTACCGGGCTGTACTTGCCGAGGCGCGCAGCCTGCTGCGCCTGGCTGAGGCCAGCCTGACTGAGTCGGATCTGCCCAATGAAGCCAAAGCCTACGGTTGGGGGTACTATCATTATAACCGCTTTCTGGCCAACAAATTTTCCCGGCCGGGAGCCAGCGTGATAGGCCAGTACAATCGGCTGCTCGCCCTCAATCCCGAGGCGGGCATTCCTCAGGTCGGCGAGGTGCAGTGCTACCGCACCCTACGGCCTAGTCTGCCCCAGCGCCCGGCTCCCTCCATGTCCCCCAGAGTGGCTGAACACGACCAGCCTACGCCGGCACTGGCACCGCCCGGCCACCAGCATCTGGTGGTCATGCTTGACGTGTCGGGCTCCATGCACCGACCTGAAAAGCTCCCGCTGATCAAGCGAACCCTGCCTGAGGTCCTGAGTAAGCTACCGGAAAGGGATCGGGTGTCCCTGGTGGCCTTTTCTGGCGAGGCGCAGGTCCTCGCCGAACAAGTCCCCGTGCAGGCAAGGGTCCGCATCCAGCAGACACTAGACGCCCTGCAGGTCGGGGGCAACAGCCTGCCTGAGACTGGAGCCCGCATGGCCTATTCGCTGGCTAAAGCCGACAGCTCGGCCGGCCGGCGGCAGATCGTACTCATCACCGATGGCGGCTTCGCCATCGAGGGGCCCCTGCTCCGCCTCATCGAATCGGAGGCCTATGCCGGGATTCCGCTCACCATCCTGTACGTGGGCCGAGAGCCTGAGCATATGCAGGAGCGGCTGTCCAAACTGGCCGCCGTAGGACTCGGTACATACCACTACGCCGCATTGCCTGCGGCCAAGGAGATCCTACAACAAGCTTGCTCAGGGGAATTTGACTTTTAACCTCAAATTCGAACGATTTTTCGCATGGCTTGGGCTGAGAAATCTCATATGAGGCAGCAACCGTAGCGCCTACTTTTAGAGATTGACCTCAATCCGTAAGCACATGGCAGACATCATCATCCTCGGGGCCGGCATCGCCGGTCATACCGCCGCCTCTTACCTGCACAAGTATCTGGGGAGGCAGCACAGCATCACCGTGGTCACGCCCAATCGCTATTACCACTGGATTCCCTCCAACATTTGGGTCGGCGTGGGGCAAATGTCCGTCGACCAGGTGCGCTTTGAACTCAAGCCGCTCTATGACAAGTGGGGCATCCTCTTTGTGCAGGCCAAGGCCGAGGACTTCTACCCAGAGGGTGATGCCAGCCGGGAGCGAGGCTTTGTGCGGGTACGCTACACCGCAGGCGAGCAGCAAGGAGAAACGGCCGACCTGGAGTACGATTTTCTCATCAATGCTACTGGGCCCAAGCTCAATTTCGAGGCTACTCCGGGGCTAGTCCCCGGGCGGGGCAACCTCGCCTCGGTCTGCAGCTATACCCATGCCGCCGAGGCCTGGGAGCTGCTGCAAACCAAGCTGGAACGCATGGCCGCAGGGGAGCGACAGACCTTTGTGATCGGCACGGGCCACCCGATGGCTACCTGCCAGGGAGCCGCTTTTGAGTACATCCTCAATGTCTCCTTCGAGATCCGCCGCCGGGGTCTGGACAAAATGGCCGACATGATCTGGCTGACCAATGAGTACGAGCTGGGCGATTTCGGGATGGGCGGTGCATTTATCAAGAAAGGTGGCTATATCTCCAATACCAAACTCTTCACCGAGTCCTACTTTGTGGAGCGCAACATCAGTTGGATCAAGCGCGCCGGGGTCAAATTGGTTACCCCTAGCGAGATCCACTACGAAACCCTGGACGGGGAGATGCACACGCAGGCCTATGACTTTGCCATGCTCATCCCGGGTTTTTCCGGGCATGGCTTCAAGGCATATGATAAACAAGGGGCAGACATCACCGACCGGCTGTTTGCTGCCAATGGCTTCATGAAAGTGGACGCGGACTACTCAGACAAGCCCTACGAGGAATGGCGTATTGACGACTGGCCCCAGACCTACCAGAACCAGGCGTATCCGGAGATTTTTGCCCCGGGTATTTCCTTTGCCCCACCACATCCGATCTCCAAGCCGATGAAAAGTAAGAATGGTACGCCCATCTTTGCGTCTCCCCCTCGCACCGGTATGCCTTCGGGGGTCATGGGAAAGGTCACGGCCCAGAACGTAGCCGAGTGGGTCAAGGCCGGCAAGCCGGTGCTGCGCCACCGCGCCTCTATGGGCAAGATGGGGGCCGCCTGCATCGTCTCGGCCGGCTTTGGGATGACGCAAGGCACAGCCGCCACCATGACGGTGAGCCCCATCGTACCCGACTGGGAAAAATACCCTGAATGGGGCCGCAACATCAACGATACCGTGGGCGAGCCGGGCCTCGCCGGCCACTGGATGAAGTGGTTTATGCACTACATGTTTCTCTACAAAGCCAAGGGTCGTCCGCTATGGTGGCTCATTCCTGAGTAAGCCCTTCTTCCCACCTCTCACCACATGCTGTCATGTCTCGCAATTATTCCAAATACTCCGAGCAGTACTATCCCCCCACCCCGACCGCCAAGACGCTGTTTTGGCGACGCTTTCTGCCCTTTCAGGCCTGGCGCTTCCTGGTGCTGAACTGGCGCATCATCAAGATCGTGGTGCGCGGGCACTCCTGAAGCGACCTTTGGCGCTTTGGCGGGGAGGGTGCATTTTTGTGCCATGAATGTACTCGTCATTGACGCCTTTCCCGACGCCTTCATGGCGGCGCTATCATCGCTCCCCGTGCAGGTCATGGACCTGCGGGAGGCTACTGCTGCCGAGGCCCGGTCGGCTCTGCCCTCCGCGCACATCCTGATTCTCAACTCCAAGATCCGCCTGAATGCGGAGGCTACGCCGGATATTCCCCTGCTCCGGGGGGTGATCCGTGCTGGCGTGGGCATGGACCACATAGACGTTGCCTGGCTGGAAGGGCAGGGCGTGTCCGTACGCAACACCCAGGGCGCCAATGCGGCGGCGGTGGGCGAGCAAACAGTAGGCATGCTGCTCAGCCTTCGCCATCAGCTCCGCTTGGCAGATCAGAGCGTGCGGGCCTTTCGCTGGGAACGCGAGACCCATCGGGGCCGCGAGATCGGGGGCAAGACCATCGGCCTCATCGGCTATGGGCATACCGGTCAGGCTGTCGCCCGACGGCTGTCGGGCTTTGGGGCAACGGTCCTTGCCTATGACAAGTACCGGCAGGGCTACAGCGATGCTTACGCCACCGAGGCCTCTATGGAGGCCATATTTGCCCGGGCCGAGATTCTCAGCCTCCATGTCCCCCTCACGGAGGAGACCCATTATCTGGTCAATACCGACTACCTGACGCGATTCGCCCATCCACTCTGGCTCCTCAACCTCGCCCGCGGGCCGGTCGTCCACCTACCCAGCCTGCTCGCGGCACTGGATAGCGGCAAAGTGGTGGCAGCCGCCCTGGATGTGCTGGAAAATGAAAAACTCGACACCCTGAGCCCGGAACAGGAGGATTGGTACCGCGACCTCTTTGCCCGCGACAATGTATTGCTCTCGCCGCATATCGGAGGCTGGTCGTTCGAGTCTCGTGACCAGATCAATCAACGCATCCTTGATCACGTCCGATCTCTGCTCAGCAACTAGGTCTCCACATGGATTTTATTTTCCCCAAATACCCCATCCGCATTGAGCACCGGGACGGAAAGCCCTGGATCTGGGATGTTATTCGCAAGAAATGGCTGGTGCTGCAAAAAGAGGAATACGTACGGCAGCATCTGGTCCACTACCTGATGGAGACCCATGGTATCCCCGCCGGACGGATGGGTATTGAAAAGGAGGTGCGCTATGGTGACCTCCGGCTGCGGTTTGATCTGGTGGTCTTTGACCGAGAGGCTCAGCCTTTTATCCTGTGTGAGTGCAAGGCCCCCGAGGTCGCGATCGGGGAG
>RFHL01001105.1 GCA_003696875.1 Bacteroidota bacterium
CCATCGAGACCTCGCTCTACGAGGCGATCATGGACGTAGGGGGGACCCCCGTCCTGGTCAACGAGCTGGCCGATGTCTATGCCTGGGAGATTGACTTTTTCGGGTTGCAAAAAGGCGACCGCTTCAAGGTCTTTTACACCACCCTTGAGGTGCAGGGCCAAGATGCCGGTTTTGGAGAAATCAAGGCCGCCGCCTTTACCCACATGGAGGCCGAACAACTAGCCTTCCAATATGATCAGGGCGAAGGCCCCGAGTACTTTGACGAAACCGGCGAAAGCCTTCGCAAGACTTTCCTCAAGGCCCCGCTGACGTTTTCCCGCATCAGCTCTCGCTTCTCCTACAGCCGGATGCATCCGGTGCTCAAATATCGCCGCCCCCACCTTGGCGTCGACTACGCCGCCCCGGCTGGGACGCCCGTCGTCGCCGTCGGCGACGGGGTGGTCCTCAAGGCCGCCTACAGCGGCGGCGCGGGCCGCATGGTCAAGGTCCGCCACAACAGCAACTACACCACGGCCTACCTGCACCTGAGCCGCTACGGTGACGGCATCCAGGCCGGTGCTACGGTCAAGCAGGGACAGGTCATCGGCTATGTCGGAAGCTCCGGGCTCTCGACCGGTCCCCACCTCGACTTCCGTTTTTACAAAAACGGCACGCCTGTCGACCCGCTCAAGGTGGACCCTCCCTCCGCCAATCCTATCTGCATCGAACACGAAGAGGCGTTCCTCGCCCGCGCCGCCGAGTGGCGGGCGCGGCTGGCAGCCCTCAACTATCCGGAGCGGCCGGTGATGATGGCGCAGGCACAGTAGGGCCATTTTTCCCCTATTCCCCCTTCCCCGCCCAACCCCAAGCCTCCGGTTTCTCACTGGAGGCTTTTTTTGTTTACCAAACCGGTGGTGGCTACACCCATGGACGTCTCGCGGCACCTGGACCGCTTTGTATCACCGCTAACCGGATTTGGACCATGCCGTTGTCCGCCTCGCTTTGCCGGCTCGTGTGCCTCTTTATCCTGTCGCTGCCTCTTCTGCTCGCCGCCGCGCCGCCCACAGTACCGGCCAGCAACCTGGCTTTTAACCTCGTCGATGGGGATCGCTTCTACACCACCTGGACCGCCGGCAATGGCGGCCGGCGCATCGTGATCGCCCGCGCTGGGGCACCGGTATCGGCCCTCCCGGTAGATGGGGCCGATTACAATGCCAGCACCACCCTGGGCGGTGGCGACGAACTGGCCCCGGGCGAGTTTGTGGTGTATGACGGCACGGGCAGTGCGACCTGGGTGTACGGGTTGAGCCCGGCCACCACCTATCACCTGGCCATATTCGAGTACAATGGCACGGGTTTTAGTACCGAATACCTCACGGCCAGCCCGGCGGTGGGCAGCCAGGCTACGTTGAGCTATCCCAGCGTGCAGGCCAGCAATGTGCAGTTCAGCAACGTGACGGGCAACAGTTTGCGGATCGACTTCAGCCCCGGCGATGGGATCGGCCATATCGTCTTGATGAAGGCGGGTGGCCCGGTGGATGCCGATCCGGTGGACCTGACCGCCTATGTGGGCAATGACTTCTTCGGCAATGGCAGCCAGATCGGCACGGGCAATCGGGTGGTATATCAGGGAGCCAGCACCTTTGTGCAGGTGAGCAACCTCGCTCCCAACACGACCTACCACGTGGCGGTCTATGCCTACAACGGGGCAAATGGGCGGATCTATCTGCGGCCCGGGGCTACGGGCAGCCAACTGACGGCCACGACGCCCACGCAGGCGGCAAGCAACCTGAGTTTCTCGGGTGTGGATGGCAACCGCCTTGGAGTGAGCTGCACCGCGGGCAATGGGGCCCGCCGGATCGTGGTGGTCCGGGAAGGTGCGCCCGTAACCGCCCTGCCTGTCGATGGGGTCGATTACCAGGCCAGCCCCACGCTGGGCAGCGGGGACGACCTCGGCGGCGGTGCCTATGTGGTATATGATGGTTTGGGCACCGCTACCTCGGTCTTGGACCTCCTGCCGGGGACCACCTACCACGTAGCCGTGTTTGAGTACAATGGGGCGGGGGCCAATACCTATTACCTCACCGCCGGTGCTCCTACGGGAAGCCAGACCACCCTCAGCGCGCCCTCAGTCCAGGCGAGTAACCTGACCTTCAGCAATGTGACGGGCAATAGCCTGCGGCTGGACTTCAGCCCTGGCAATGGCAGCGGCCGGCTCGTGCTCATGCGGGCCGGCGGCCCGGTGAATGCCAATCCCCAGGATTTGGCCAGTTACTTTTTCAATGATTTTTTTGGCAATGGCAGCCAGATCGGCAGCGGCAACTACGTGGTGTATCAGGGAGCCAGCACCTTTGTCCAGGTCTTCAACCTCAACCCGGCCACTACCTACCACGTGGCGGTCTTTGAGTACAACGGCAGCAACGGCAAGGTCTTTCTCAGCCCGGGGGCGACGGCCAGCCAAGCCACGGCGGGGGCCCCAACCCAGCCATCCACCAGCCTGAACATCACCGCGATCGAAGGCGATCGGTTCACCCTGTCGTGGACCAGCGGCAATGGGGTCCGGCGGATTGTACTGGCCCGGGCGGGAAGCCCGGTAGCCGTCACACCCACCGATGGGGTCGATTATACGGCCAGTTCTACCTTTGGCAGCGGGGACGTCCTGGCAGGCGGTACCTACGTGGTGTATGACGGGTCCGGTACGGCGACCGGGGTTTTCGGGCTGAGCCCGGCCACCACCTACCATTTTGCCATCTTCGAATACAACGGCAGCGGCGCCAGCACCCTTTACCTCAGTGGCAGCCCCCTATCGGGCAGCGCGTCCACGATCTCGGCCCCACTGGTCCAGGCCAGCAACCTGGCCTTCAGCAATGTGACTGGCAACAGCATGCAGATTGGGTTTACGCCGGGCAACGGGACAGGCACCCTGCTGCTGATGAAAGCCGGGGCACCGGTAGATGCCGATCCGGTGGACAACGGCAATTATGTGGCCAACTCGGTTTTTGGCAATGGCAGTCAGCTCGGTACGGGCAACCGGGTGGTGTATCAGGGAGTCGGCAACAGCGTGACCGTGACCAACCTGGTCCCCGGCCAGACCTACCACCTCGCCGCCTATGCCTACAACGGGTTCAGCGGCAAGGTCTTCCTGCGGCCCGGAGCCGTAGCCGCCCAAGCCACCGGTGGCGCACCTACTCTCCCTTCCAGCAACCCGCAATTTGCCCAGGTGGACGGCGACCGCTTCCAGGTGAGTTGGACCGCCGGCAATGGGGCCCGGCGCTTGGTGGTGGCCCGGGCTGGCGCGGCCGTGAGCAGTGCCCCGGTCAACGGGCAGGCTTACACCGCCAGCTCCACCCTGGGCAATGGCAGTGCCCTGGCCCCGGGTGAGTATGTGGTCTATGATGGGAGCGCTACGGCCTTTACCCTCCAGGGGCTGAGTCCCGAGACGCTCTACCATCTCGCCATCTTCGAGTACAATGGCAGCGGTGCCACCGCCCAATACCAGACGGCGACCTTCCTCACGGCCAGCCAGTCCACCCTTTCACCCCCAGCCGTACAGGCGGCCAATCTCCTCTTCAGCAACGTAACCGGCACCACCCTCCAGTTTTCCTGGACGCCCGGCGACGGCAGCGGGCATGTGGTGGTAGCCAAAGCCGGCAGTCCCGTGGATGCCGACCCCGTGGACGGGCAGCCCTATCTGTTTAGCCAGGTATTCGGGGCGGGGAGCGAAATCGGGAACGGCAACTTTGTCCTCTACCGGGGCAATCTGGCCAGCGTCCCCGTGACCAGCCTGACGCCCAATGTCACCTACCACTTCGCGGTCTATGCGCAAAATGGGGCCAATTTTCCCCTGTACCGGCGGCCTGCCGCCACGGGCAGTATCACCACCGTGGCCACGCCCACCGTGCCCGCCAGCAACCTGGCCTTTTCCCAGGTAGGCTATGACCGCATGCAGGCCCAGTGGACCGCCGGCAATGGCAGCCGCCGCCTCGTACTCGCCCGGCAGGGCGCGCCGGTCAATGCCGCCCCCGTGGACGGCACAGGCTACACGGCCGCCGCGGCCTTTGGGGCAGGGGATGAGATCGGTACTGGGAACTACGTCGTGTATGACGGTGTGGGTAACAGTGTTGCCCTCACGGGGCTGGCTCCGGGGAGTACCTACCACCTGGCCGTTTTTGAGTATGGGGGCCAAGGCGGCACGGCCGCCTACCTGAGTCCGGGCACCGCCGGGAGCCAGGCCTTGGCGGTCGCGCCGCTGACCGGACCGGTCAACCTGACCTTTCCCCTCATTGACCAGAGTAGTTTTGAGCTGGGCTGGACCGCTGGCAGCGGCTCGGGCCACCTCGTGGTGGTCACCCAAGGGGCACCCCTGAGCCAGTTGCCGCAAAGCGGTACGGCCTATACCGCCCTGCCTACCTGGGGCAGCGGCAGCGCCATCGGCAATGGCTACGTGGTGTACAGTGGCTCGGGGGGCAGCACGACCGTAACAGGCCTTACCGCCGGGACCGTCTATCGTTGCTACGTCTTCGCCTACAATGGCACCGCTGTTTCGCCAGCCTTGCTGACGCCCGGCCTGGATGGTGAGACCGTTACCCTGGGGGCCCCGGCCCTGGCCGCCACCAATCCCCAGGCCACCAACCTGCTGGCCAGCAGTGCTACCCTGAGCTGGACCTCGGGGGGCGGGCAAGGACGGCTGGTAGTCCTGCGCTTGGGGAGCCCCGTCTCGGCGAGCCCTGCCGATGGCGTGGCCTACGTGGCCAATAGCTTCTTTGGCAGCGGCGAGGCACTCGCCCTGGGCCAGCATGCCGTCTATGCCAGCAATGGCAACAGCGTGAGCCTGACCAACCTCCAGCCTTCCACCACTTATCACTTTGCCCTGTACGAATACACCGGCAGCGGGGCGAGCCTGCTGTACCAGTCGGTGCCGCCGCTGATCGGGAGTTTCACCACCGATGCGGGAAGTTTTCCGGTGGAATGG
>RFHL01001106.1 GCA_003696875.1 Bacteroidota bacterium
CCCAATGTACCCAATAACAGGATCAAGGCGATAACCCCCAGCAGACCAATGATACGTAGTCTTTGATTTGCCTGCTTTTCTTCTAGCAGGTCGATCTGGTTTTGCTGGAAAGAGAGCTGGTAAGAAATCTCCAGCGCCGACTGGCGCTGGGATTCTTCGATATGGTGCAAGCTGTCCTCCTTGGCCTTGGCCTGGATTTCCATCTGGTAGGCCTGTTCGTATTGGGCTTGGTCGGCATACAGACGGGCCAGGGCTTCCCGGGCCTGGATTTCCCAGGCTAGTCCCTTCGTTTCGAGGGCGATGGACAAGGCTTTCCCCAAGGACGCTTTAGCGGTCGGGTAGTCTGCGGTCTGACGGGCAATTTCTCCCAGAGCGATCAGGTTGCGGGGTTTTTCATAGTGGTCCTGCAAATGGCTTCGTATGTTCAGAGCCAGGTTGTGGTTAAATTTGGCTTCAAAAAGTTGCCCCTTTTGCAAGGCCAGATCCCCCATGATGGAGTAACCCAGCGCCCGGGCTCGGTCATCCCCAATCAGCCCGGCGTAGGTCATTGCCTCCTCGGCATAGTGGGTGGCTTTGTCCATATCTGTAAGTTGCGCATGAACCTCGGCCAGACTCAGCAAGGTGTACACCATCCCCAACGAATCTCCTTGCTGGATTCGGATATCCAGAGACCGCTGATACCAGCGCAACGCCTGAGGATACTTGCCATCGCGGGCATAGACCAGGCCTAGATTGTTGCAGGACCGGCCCAGGCCGGTCGAGTCCCCGAGCTTTTCTCGAATCTGAAAAGCCTGATACAGTTGGGGGATGCTCTGAGCATAATTACCCAGATAGAGATGAAGCAAACCCGAAATATGAAGCGCATCGGCCTTCCCTTTCTCATAATGAAGGGAGTCCGCCATATGCTGGGCTTGTTGGGCCAGAGACAGGCCCCGCGCCGGGAAACGCCTCTTTTCCTCAAATGCCCTCAGGTTCAGTTGATCCACCTGATCGCTGCCTGGTTGCCGGGGGCCTGACGGCAACGAAGGCGTGGGTGCACTACAACTCACCCAAAGCATGAGCAAGCTGAGCAGGATGATGTTGTGTATGAAGCGGTGCACCTACAAGGAGTCTAATGAGGAAAAGAAAATACATTTTTTTTCCTGCAAATCGCATCCTTTTTCCCTTTTCTTCTTTAGGTCTGATGCATCTGGGCCGCCGCTTCGGCCACAGACTGTACCGGTAAGCGACAACTGTGCCCCTCACAGACGTAGATCGTAGAGACCTCCGCCATACGGTCCTGCAGCAACGGTAAGTTGCTGCCTGTCACCGTCCCGGCAAAGAGCCGGTTGGGATAGTAATGCCGCTCCATCTCCAGGCGCCAGGCTGGCGCCTGCGGGCCGGTGATCGCCACCTCATAGTGGGGATAAGCGTAGCACAGGGCTAGCAGGCCCCAGCGGGCATGCCAGGCTGGGTTCTTGACCAGCTCGGCCTGCATGACGGCCAGCATAGCCTCGGCACGCTCCCGATAGTCGGCTCGGTCCAGCAGTAGCCCCAGGCGGTGCAAGCTGCCAGCCAGCACCGCATTTGATGAGGGGATGACATCGTCCTGCCGCTCGGTCTTGCGCCGGATGAGCACCGGATCCTCATCGGAGGTGTAAAAGAGCAAAGGGCTGGCCTCGTCATGGAAATGGGTCAGAACATGATCCAGATGAATCTGAGCCTGGCTAAGCCAGGCCTCGTCAAAGGTCACTTCGTAGAGGGCTATGTAGCCGTCGATGACATTGGCATAGTCATCGAGGAAAGCATTGATCGTGGCCTTGCCTTCTTTGTAGCTGCGCCACAGGCGTGGTCCCTCGGTGAGCCGATCGCGGATAAAGCGGCCATTTTCCAGGGCCAGAGCCAGGAAGCGCGCTTCGCCAAAGATGCGGTAGGCATCGACAGCCCCCTTGAGCATGAGGCCGTTCCAGGAACTCAGGATCTTGTCGTCCAGGCCGGGCCGTACCCGCTGGGTGCGGGCCTCCAGCAGCGTGGCGCGTCCCCGCGCCAGCAGGGCGCGAAAGGCCTCCGGCTCCTGCTTCCAGCGCTCGGCAAACTCGTCTTCTTCTTCCAGAACAAAAAGCACACTGCGCCCCTCCCAATTGCCAAAGGGGTGGATATTGTAGTAGTCGGCAAAGGGCCGGGTATCCGGACCCAATAGTCCGGCCACTTCTTCGTAGCCCCAGGTGTAAAACTTGCCTTCTTCGCCCTCGCTATCCGCGTCCAGAGACGAATAAAACCCACCCTCAGGGCTGGTAAGCTCGCGGGCGACAAAGTCCATCGTATCGTACACTACTCTCCGGTACCGCTCCCGGCCTGTCCGTTGCCAGGCCTCGGCATAGAGGCTCACCAGCTGCCCATTGTCATAGAGCATTTTTTCAAAATGGGGCACCTTCCAATAGGCGTCGACCGAGTAACGGGCAAAGCCTCCCCCCAGGTGATCATAGATTCCCCCATAAGCCATCTTCTCCAGGGTCACCGAGACGGCCTCTTCTATGCGGGCGTCGCCGGAAAGGAAAGCCGCCCGAAGCAGGTAAAGGTTATTCATCGGCAGGGGAAACTTATTGGCGCTGCTGTCGCGCCCGCCCCATTTGAAGTCGATCTGCTCCATCCAGATAGCCGCCGCCTCGGCCAGCATCTCCCGGCTGATGGGGCTATGGCCCGTGGCAGGCGTGGCCACGTCCATCTCCTGCATAGCCTGGGTCAGGTTGCCCGCATATTGCTCGGAGCGCTCAGGCGACTGCTTGTGCATCTGGGCGATCTGCAGCAAGACCTCGCGCCAGTGGTCCTTGGGAAAGTAGGTCCCTCCGTAGATGGGACGCCCGTCGGGCAGGGCGATGGCGTTGAGCGGCCAGCCGCCGCGGCCGGTCATGAGCATGACCGCGTCCATGTAGATTTTGTCGATGTCGGGTCGCTCCTCCCGGTCTACCTTGACCGGGACAAAGTGGGTATTCATCAGAGCCGCAATATCCTCATCTTCAAAGGATTCTCGCTCCATAACGTGGCACCAGTGGCAAGCGGCGTATCCGATGGAGATGAGTAGCAGCTTGTTTTCATCCCGGGCCTTGGTCAGGGCTTCTTCGCCCCAGGGATACCAGTCTACGGGATTGTGTGCGTGTTGCAGGAGGTAGGGACTGCTTTCGTGGATGAGCCGGTTGGGCATGGGGGTGTGGGTTTGGGAAACACAAAAAGGGGGAGCCGTGGGGCATGAAGCCCCGAAGATAAACCATTTCCACGGCCCGGGAAAATGCCGGTGCCCACAGGACCGTTATGGGAGTACGGGCGGCCTTCCGCCAGTTTTTTCTATCTTTCAACTCTCTTCTGGTATGTTTGCTTCTCTGGTATCACGAACCTTGATCGCCATGCGCCTGCCCGTGAGTTTGATCCTGATTGTTCTCTCTACCCTTGGCACCTTATCTGCCCAGGTCCGATGCACGGCCAAGGACCGGGACCTGTGTGAAAGCCATCTGAAAGCCCTGGCAGAGGAATTCCTGTCGGAGGCCCCGATGACGGAGATTATCCCCACGGTGGGGCATCGCTTTATCGGCACTCCCTACGTGGCCCACACCCTGGAAGGGGAAACCGAGGAACTGGTCGTGGACCTTCAGGGCCTTGATTGTACCACCTTTCTGGAAAATGTGGTCGTCTTATCGCGCCTGGTGGCGCGGGACGCCCTCACCTTTGCCGATTTTCAGGCCGAGCTCGCCGGGCTACGCTATCGTGAAGGGGTGGTAGAGGGCTACCCCTCCCGCCTGCATTATTTCTCGGATTGGCTCTACCAAAATGCCCAAAAGGGCCTGATCACCGACATCACTGCCGAGTTGGGGGGGGATGCTTACGAAAAGGAGATCAACTTCATGTCGACCCATCCTGACGCCTATGCCCAGTTAGGAGATCCGGCCACCTTGGCAGCCATTGAGGAGACAGAGGCAGCCATCAACAGTCGCCGCTACTACTATATCCCCAAAGACAGAATCGAAGCTGTGGAAGACCGCATCGCTGATGGCGACCTGATTGCGCTCACGAGCCGGGTGGAAGGGCTGGACATCGCCCATGTGGGCCTGGCCATCCATGTGGGAGACCGTCTGCACTTTATGCATGCTTCTTCCCGCTCCATGAAGGTGGAGATCAGCACTATTCCTCTGGTCGAATATATGGCCAAGAGCCATACAGGCATCATGGTAGCTCGTCTGGAAGATCCGCGCCTATGAGCGTCTGGACGATTTGCTGTTCACCTTTTCCCACTCATCGTTGACATACAAGCTCAGAGCCATGTTGATGACATCCTTGACGCGGATGCCTTTGGCAATGGCGATTTCGCGGGCGCGCTGTAGTACGTCAGTAGTGATCATGGTACTGAAGGGGCTCTCCAGCTTGGGCGGGTCCAGTTGGTCAGCCGGCGGCCGCTGAGGCCGCTCGGGAAAGAGGCTGTCGAAGACTTGATTGTCGAGGGCTTCCTCCATGGTGTCGAGCAGGCTCTTGGCTTCCCGACTGGCGGTCTTCCGCTTGGGCGGCTTCACAAACGAACCCTCTTCCTCCGGAATTTTTTCGCTCAGCGAGTCCCGGAAGCGCTTCTTACGGCGGCTCCCGGAGGCTTTGCGCCGGGGGGGCGGGATGACGTCGTCCAGGACGTCGTCATCGAAGGCTTCACCTAATGCATCTAAAAATCGCTTGGCCATGCGGGTTTCCGGGGGGAATTGGGAGGAGGAAGAACGGATGAGAGCCGTCTCAGACGGCGAGCTCGGGATTGAGACGCTGTACGACCTCGTGGGTCAGCCGCAGATAGTCCTCGGCCCCGTTACAGGAGTCATCGTACTGAAAGATGTGTTGTCCCATACTCTGGGACTCAGCGAGGGCGACATTGCCGCGGATGTGAGAACGGAAGACGGCATCACCATAGCGCTCCTCAGCCAGCTCCAGGACATCGCGGTGCAGCACCTTCCGGTTATCGAACTGGGTGATCACGATCCCCAAGAGTTCCAATTGCTGATTCATGCGGGTCTTGACGGTGCGCAGAATGCGAACAAAATCGGCCATCCCCTGCAAGGCCAGGGACTCGGGCTGGAGCGCCACCACCACAAAGTCACTGGCGGTAAGGGCCGATACGGTAAGGGCCCCGAGAGAGGGCGGGCAGTCGATCAGGATAAAATCGTACAGGTCGCGGATGGGCTCCAGGCTTTCTTGCAGGATAAACTCTTTGCCCACCTCATTATTTTTTTCAAAACCAGCCAGATGCACCGAGGCCGGTACCAGGTCGATGTCTTCCAGCGGCACGATCATCTTCCGGACATCGTCTTGAAAAGCAAGCACCTGATAGATGGTGCGCTCTTGCTTTTTTAGTCCCAGGGCAAAAGTGGCATTGGCTTGAGGGTCCAGGTCAATCAGCAGGACCTTATAGCCCATACGAGCCATGCCGGCCGCCAGATTGATGGTGGTGGTGGTTTTGCCGACGCCGCCTTTGTGATTTGCAATGGCAATGACGCTCATGGGTGGAGAAATTGAGGAACGAAGGAGAAGCAGGAGGGGCCTGCTGCCCCGGAGTTTTACGTTCTGGTGGGGCACACTTGGCCCATCTCTAACAAATTTAGCTAAAGGGCCTTACAAATAAAACAAAAATCCCGGCAGGCGGGTGCCTACGCGAAAAAAAGGGCCCTTTTCGACCTGCAGACCCTTATTCCAAAAAAATTGCCAACTATGTGAGGCGAGCTCAGTTATGCCAATAGCGATAGGGCCCCCGAGGCAAACTATTTGCCGATCCCGATACCCGCACCACCCATTTTTTGCGTAAGTTTAGAGAACGGGCCTGGCGATGGTGCCGGCTCATTCCCTTCGCCGCTCCCCAAAAGATGTACGGTTTGACTTCTGACGCCATGAAGCTGTTGCGACTCCTTTCTCTCATAGGGCTTTCCCTTTTCAGTACCTGTCTGCTGGTCGGGTTGTCCGTGCCTTCTCTCCAGGCCCAGACAGAGCACCCCTTCCGCAATGCCTCCGGCTGGCGCCATCTGGCGAGCAGCCACATAGAGGTCTATTATCAGCCGGGAGAGGCTGAGGGGGCCGCGCGCGTGGCGCGCTACGCTGAGCTGGCCCGTCATGAGACGAGCCAGGTGCTGGATTTTGACCCGGGCACTTCCTATGCCCTGGTCTATGGGGAAAATGTGCAGGCCCTGCTCCAAACCAACCTCAGCCTGCAGGCTGAGGAGGACCTCCCCGGGCAGTTTCGCCTGCCCAAGCGATTTGGCATCGTCGCCCATCCCGGCAACAGCCGGGACCTCTACCGCGAAGTCAAGCGACAGGTCGCCCGCCTCATGCTCCAGGAATTTGCCTACCAAAACCGCCTCGGGACAACCCTCCAAACCGACCTTCTTCTACCCGAGATGCCCTGGTTTCACGAGGGCATGGCCGAGTACCTAGCCTATGGCTGGTGCTTCGAAGACGAGATGTGGCTGGCCAGCCTGAATCCCAGTGACCTGCTACCCATGGCGCTAGAGGGCTTTGGCCCTATGCATCGAAGGGTACGCAAGTCTATCTGGCACTATGTCGTTCAGGAATATGGGGTCCAGAAATTGTCCGAGATCGTCTATCTGGTCCATGTCTCCCATTCGGTGGAATCGGGCATCATCTCCGTACTGGGGATCAATCCCAACACCCTCACCCAGCGGTGGCGAGAGTACATGTCCGCCCTATCCCGGCAGCATAGCAATGGCCGCATCCGCCTATCCGAGCTGGAAAGCAGCGAGGCGATTCACCTGCCCGGCGACTATTCGCTGGCCGGTATGGCCTACCACGAGGACCGGGGCAAGGTCGCGGCGGTTCTCTATCGGCAAGGGCGCTTCTCGGTGAAGATTTACGACCGGGAAAGCCACAGCTGGGAAGCCACCCCCCTGAATTGGGGGAGTGAGCGGCAGGACGCTGCCTGGTTTGATCCCCAAGTCGCCCTGGCCTGGAACGCCCAAGGCACGCAGCTCGCAGTCCCCATCTACCAGAAGCAGCGTTACCAATTGGCTTACTATGAGCCGGTGACCAAGGAACTCAAGGTGCTGAATATTCCCCGGGAAATACGCCACATCAATAGCCTGGCCTGGTCGCACGCCACCAACCAAATCGTGGTTTCGGCCCTGCGCAAGGGGCAGGCCGACATCTTCGTCCTGCGGGGCGGCACCGCCGACTTTGACGGCCTGACGGGAGATACCTACGATGATCTGGAGCCGGTCTGGAGCCTGGACGACAGCCGGATTTTCTTTGCTTCGAATCGGGATACCACCACCCGGATCGCTCCGGGGGCTCACTGGAACAGCTTCCGTCGTACTTCTGACCTCTACGAACTCAAGCTTGATCCCGAGGTTGCTGATGCTCCTTTGCACCGCATTACCCGCACCCCGCTCGTAGACGAGCGGCAGCCTCAGGCCATCAACAGCTATGCGCTGCTGTATCGCTCGGATCTGGCTGGCGTCCTCAATCTGGAGGAGGTCAATGTAATCCTGGACGAAGCCGAATACCTGTCCAACCTGACTGAGGGCGTCCTGAGTTTCGCGGCCACGGAGTACGGAGCGGCCATCGTAGCCCCCATCCGGGGACAAGCCCAGGTTTTTCTAGCTCCGCTCAGCGCTCTGCGGGTGCGCCGGGCGCCAGAGCCCACCCTGCTGCGGCTGGATTACGAAAACAATTTTCAGGCCGAGGAACCAGAGCCGGAAAGTTTGCCTGAAGTGATCCCGGAACCCGAACCGGCACCTGAACCTGAGCCCACCGTGGTGCCCGAGGAAACAGAAACCGAACCAGAGGAGACGGAAACCGCCGGCCCGGTGCGGTACTACCTCTTCGATGAAGAGGATACCCCCTACGCGGTGCGAGAACCCGTCGCTACCCCTGCTGAGGAAGCCGCCCGCCCTGATAACCACATGATGAATGCTGCCTACGGCAAGTACCAGCCTCCGCCCAAGTTGGGAGATATTGATGTGAATGAGCAGGGGCGGCCTGATCGCCTGTGGCGTACCGATTACCTGGGCTTTAATATTCAGTATAATCCGGTGGCGGGTTGGGGCCCAGAGTTTACCGCAGGCTTTACCGACCTCTTCAATGACCATCGCCTCGATGTCCGGGTGTGGCCTTCCTTCAACCTCCGCAACACCCTGACTGAGCTACGCTATACCTATCAGGCCAGGCGGATAGACCTCTTTGCCGAAGGCGGACACCGCGCTCTCCGTATCCGGGACAGCGGTCTCTTCCGGGGTGATTCACTCAACTTCCGCTACGATCAGTTTCGGCTGGATCTCGGCGCCCGCTACCCACTCAATGGCTTCTCGGCCCTGGAAGCTACCGCAGGTTTTTACCGGACCGACCGCAAAGACCTTCAGTTGCTGCGTCCGCAGCTACTCGACGCCGCCGAGAGTCTGGTCCGCGGGAGTTTCGCCTTTACCTTTGACAACGTACAGTACTTCGAAGGCTTCCGGCAACGCGGCCTGGAGGCCGAGGCGCGTTTTGAGAGCTTCTTCTCCCTCCGGGATCAGGCTTTTGCCTTTCATCGGGGCCGCCTGGAGCTGAAGCACTACCAACCGGTGTACAGCCAGATGGTGCTCGCCACCAAGTTGTCTGCCTCTCTCACGACCCCCAAGGAATTACGTCAGTTCTACATGGGGGGAGTGGAGCAGCCCCTTATGCAACCGGTCGCCTTCCAGGGTCAGGATGGCACCATCCTCCGGCCGGAAGTAACCGACACGACCCTGCGAGCCATTCACTTTCTCGACTTTGTGATGCCGGTGCGGGGCTTTCTCCCCAATACCCGCGACGGGTCTCGCTTTGTGGCCGCTAGCATGGAACTTCGACTCCCCATCTCCCGCATGATGCGCTATGGCCTATCGACCAAAGCCCTCTACAACCTGGAGGTGATTCCCTTTATCGATGCCGGAACCGTTTGGGTCGATGGCAATCCCTTTTCGC
>RFHL01001107.1 GCA_003696875.1 Bacteroidota bacterium
CAAGGTCCTGTTTGTCGGGATCTGTGGCTCGGACATCGAAACCTACCGGGGCATTCGCCGGCCGGAGTTTGTGTCGTTTCCGGGTCGGCTGGGACATGAAGTCTCCGGCAGGGTAGACAAAGTAGGCGCACAGGTCCACACCCTGCGGCCCGGCCAGAAGGTTTCCTGCCGCTATGTATGGGGCGCTTTCGCCGAGTACATCGTTTGTAAGCCCTTCAACGTCAAGGTCGTGCCAGACCATTTTCCCGACGAGGAAATCAGCTCGCTGGAGGTACTGCCCGGCATCCTGCATGCCGCTGAGCTGGCCCAGATCGGGGCCCATACGCGGGTGCTGATCACCGGACAAGGGGTGAGCGGCCTGGTGATGACACAGGTCATCGGCCTGTTTAGCCCCCGTGAGTTGGTCGTCACCGACCTGAATCCCCATAAGCTGGCCCTGGCCCGGCGCTACGGGGCCACTCATACCTACCAGATTCCGAGTGCAGACACCCCTACGATGGCGGTCGCCGGCAAGGATTTCCCCGAGGGCTTTGACGTGGTGATTCCCTGCCTGCTGGAAGGGGCAGGTATGGTCGATGCCCTAGACGCGGTGGCCTTTGGCGGGCGCATTGTAATGTATGGCTGTATTGGGCCTTGCGAGCTGCCCTTTGATTTTTTTAAGCTCCACAAAAAGCGGGCGGATATTCTCTCCACCGAACCCAAGCGCGACATCGACATGCGGCGCTTCTGGCAGGAAGGCCTGCAACTCGTGCAGGACGGGCTGGTAAATACGGTCGAGATGGTCACCCACCGCTTCCCGCTGGAGCGGGTGGCGGAGGCATTTGCCCTGCGCGACAACAAGGAGGACATGGAGAGTATCCATGTGCTGATTGATTGCAGGTAGCGATTCCGGGCCAATGAGACCGGGTGTATGCCTACATCCGTTTTGCCCCTTTGGGAGGCTTGTCTATATTTGATCCCCCCGTCAATACAGGGTCAAATTTTTTCTTTTATGTCTCACGCGCATACCTCCCGCATCGCCCAGGAACTCAGCCTGGCCCCCCGTCAGGTGGCGGCTACCCTCGCCCTTCTGGAAGAAGGCGCCACCATTCCCTTCATGGCTCGCTACCGCAAGGAAGCAACCGGCAGTCTGGACGAAGTCCAGCTTGCCCTCATCCGCGACCGGGCCGATCAGCTCGCCCAGCTCGACAAGCGACGCGAGTCCATCCTCAAGTCCTTGGAGGAGCGGGAGCTGCTTTCGCCCGAACTTAAGCAGTCGGTGGAAGAGGCCGAAAGCTTGACCGAGCTGGAGGACATCTATTTGCCCTACCGGCCCAAGCGTCGCACCCGGGCGACCATCGCCCGCGAAAAGGGCCTGGAGCCGCTGGCTAAAAGCCTGCTGGAACAGGCCCCCGGCCTGGATCCCGAGGCAGAGGCAGCCGCTTTTGTCGATGCCGAAAAGGGCGTCGCCGATGTGGCCGAAGCTTTGCAGGGTGCCCGGGACATCATCGCCGAGCAGGTCAATGAAGACAAGGAGGCCCGCGAGCGCACCCGCAAGCACTTCCTCCGCGATGGCATCATTACGTCCAAGGTGATCCGGGGCAAGGAGGAAGAAGGGGCCAAGTTCAAAGACTACTTCGACTGGAGCGAAGCCATCGCCCGCATCCCCTCGCACCGCCTGCTGGCGCTGCGCCGGGGGGAGAAGGAACTCATCCTTTCGCTGAGCATCCGGCCGGAGGAAGAACCGGTGCTTAAGGGGCTGGAGCGCCTCTTTGTCAAGGGGACGGGCCCTGCCGCCGAGCAGGTGCGTGAGGCGGTGCACGACGCCTACAAGCGTCTCATGGGGCCATCGCTCGAAACGGAAATCCGGGTTCTGACCAAAGACAAGGCCGACGAAGAGGCCATCCGGGTTTTTGCCGACAACCTGCGGCAACTGCTGCTTGCGCCGCCACTCGGCAGCAAGCGGGTACTCGCCGTGGACCCGGGCTTCCGCACGGGCTGCAAGATCGTGGCCCTGGATGAGCAGGGCAACCTGCTGGACCATACGGCCATTTTTCCGCATCCCCCGCAGCGCAAGGTGGCCATTGCCGAGGCCGTGGTCAAGGACTGGATGGAGCGGCATGAGCTGGAAGCCGTGGCGATCGGCAATGGCACGGCCAGCCGGGAGACGGAGGCTTTTTTCCGGGAAATCGGCCTGCCCAGCGGTGTCCCCATCATCATGGTCAACGAGGCCGGCGCCTCGGTCTACTCGGCCTCGGAAGTCGCCCGGGAAGAGTTTCCCAACCATGATGTCACGGTGCGGGGGGCGGTCTCCATCGGGCGGCGGCTCACCGATCCGCTGGCTGAGCTCGTCAAGATCGACCCCAAGTCGATCGGGGTGGGGCAGTACCAGCACGACGTGGACCAGAATCTGCTCAAGAAGAGCCTGGACGATACCGTCATGTCCTGCGTGAATGGGGTAGGGGTGGAGGTGAATACCGCTTCCAAGCAGCTCTTGTCCTACGTATCCGGGCTGGGGCCGTCTCTGGCGGAAAACATCGTCCGCTTCCGGGCCGAACACGGCCCCTTTTCCAGCCGTGAAGAGCTGAGCAAGGTGCCCCGCCTCGGCCCTAAGGCCTTTGAGCAGGCAGCGGGCTTCCTGCGCATCCGCGAGGGTGAGAACCCTCTGGATGCCAGCGCCGTGCACCCGGAATCCTATCCCATCGTCGAGCGGATGGCCAAAGACCTGGGGGTGACCGTGCGCGACCTCATGGCCGATGACAAGCTGCGGCAGCAGATCGATTTGAAAAAGTATGTGACAGAGACGGTGGGCTTGCCCACCCTGCAGGACGTCCTGGCTGAGCTCGCCAAGCCCGGCCGTGACCCACGGGAGAAGTTTGAGGTGTTCGCCTTTGCCGAAGGCATCAACGACATCACCGACCTGCGCGAAGGCATGGAACTGCCCGGCATCGTTACCAATGTGACCAATTTTGGGGCCTTTGTTGACATCGGGGTGCACCAGGATGGGCTCGTCCACCTTAGCCAACTCGCCAACCACTATGTGCAGCATCCGTCGGAGGTGGTCAAGGTGCAGCAGCAGGTCAAGGTACGGGTCGTCTCTATCGACCTGGGGCGTCGTCGCATCGGCCTGTCGATGAAGGACGAAAACGCGCCCGCCCCCCGGCGACGCAAGCCCCAGCACCAGCGTCGTCCGGATGAGTATCAGAGCGATCACATTCGCCTCAAAAAGGACCAGCGCCGGCGCCGCTAGCCTGTCCCCTTACCCCAAACGCCTATGCGCCTGTTCTGGATATTTCCTCTCCTCCTGTTGGCTTGCCGTCCGGCGGCCGGGCCCACCCGGCCCAACATCCTCTTTGTGATGGCCGACGATCATACCGCCCAAGCCTGGGGCATCTATGGCGGGGTCCTGGCCGAGCATATCCAAACTCCGGCCATCCAGCGGCATGCCGAGGAGGGCATAGTCCTCAACCGGGCCTATTGTACCAATTCGATCTGCGTGCCCAGCCGGGCGAGCATCCTCACCAGCCAGTACAGCCATCAGAATCAGGTGTATACCCTGACCGATACGCTGAATTCCACGTTGCCTCATCTGGCGCATCAGTTGCAGGCGGCGGGTTATCAGACCGGTCTGGTGGGCAAATGGCACCTCAAAAGCCGACCGGCCGGCTTTGATTATTTCGAGGTCCTGCCCGGGCAGGGCCGCTATTTTGATCCCATCCTGCGGGACAGCAGCAATTGGGATGAGGGGGGAAAGGCCTACGAAGGCTTCTCGGCCGATGTCATCGCCGATCGGGCGCTGGCCTGGTTGCAGGGACGCAAGCCGGATCAGCCGTTTGCCCTGATGGTGCACTTCAAAGGCACCCACGAGCCTTTTGCCTATCCCGCCCGGCACGACAGCCTCTACGCCGGAGTCGACCTGCCGGAGCCGGAAACCCTCCTGGAGCCCTGGCCTGCGCCCGAGGGGCGCCCCTTCGCCGGGCAGCTGCTGGAAATCCTCGGGCGGCGCTACGCCGCCGACGAGAACGGCCGCTATCCGGGCACCCCC
>RFHL01001108.1 GCA_003696875.1 Bacteroidota bacterium
CAAATAGAGAAGTCCCATTAATATGCGAAAATGAGTCTCACTATATTTGAGAATACCCTTCCCAACTGGCTTCTCAGTATCATTACTTGTGAGAACCTAAAGTTTCAATAAAGATTGGAACCAGTGCATTAAAGATTGAGACCGGTTCGGGAGTAAATTGATGATGAAGCCCGTCAAAGCCGTGGGAGACCGTAGATTGTGGTCGATAGATGGGATTTTCTGATTGAGACTTGCCATAGCATTTGTATTTGTCTGATTCGACCAAAATCGCAGAGCTTGAGCCAGTAGTTGGCTGAGATTAGTTGCCAACATCAAGGGTAGGCTAGTTCCAGCCTTTGTTGAAAAATTGTAGGATGGTTCTATACTTTGCTGAAACAGGTTTCAATCTTTGTTGAAAAAGAGGACCGCTTTTGCCCTCTCAGTGCCAATCTTTCTTGAAACCTACATGGCGAATGACCAATGGCGGATGGCGAATGACCAATTACCAATGGCGAATACTCCCCATCTCCCCATCTCCCTTGCTCCCCATCCCCCCAGCCCGCCCGCTTCCGTAAAAATAACGTGAAGATTTTCGCACCCCCCTTCCCCCAGCGAGCTTCTTCTGCTAGAGTCGTTTCCGGAAATTCTCATCCCGGAGTTTTGCCCAATGCCATCACCCACACCCCACCCCGACGACACCATCACCTGCTCCCTGGTCACCGTCAGCGGCGCCATCCACGGCCGCGTCGGCGCCGGACGCGACCACCTCCTCCGCTTCTCGGTCAAAAACCGCAGCGGCAGATTTTACACCCAATGCCCTCAGGAACGGCTGCAGCACCCCGAACGGCTCCTCCCCGGCGCCCGGGTCCTGATCACCGGCAAGCTGCTCAGCGTCTTCAACACCCGCATCCGCCGCCACCAGACCGTCATCCGCGCCCTCTCCCTGTCGGTCATTGACCGCGGCCGGATACTCTCCCTCCTGCCCGACGATACCGGAGCGCGCCATTGACCACCCTTGTCTCTGTATACGGCCGGATTTGCAGCCTGCACACCCGCCACGGCTCCACCCGGATCACCCTGAAAAATGAGGAGGGGCTGTTCGAGGTGCAGCATCCCCACTGCCCCCATCTGGCCGGGCTGGCGGTGGGGCAATCCATCCACGTGGCCGGCGAGCTGCACAGCTACGGCAAACCGGGCCGCAGCGGCAGCTACATTCTGCCGCGCTACATCTCCCCAGACGCGCCGGACCCGGCCCACCACTTCGAGACCCTGCTCAGCGTCTCGCTGGCCGGCGGCGCGTGCGTCACCTGTCCCCACCAGACTGACTGCCCATTTTTCAATGAACAATGAACAATAAGCGCTCCTGACAAGCAGACACATCCGGCAGGATTTTGGCCCCAGGGCTGAAATCCTGTTTTTTTGTGCGGTTGAAAGCATAACCTGGCAGTGAGTTGGTTATTTGGTGGACCTGTGAACACCCTGTGACGACCCTGTGACGACCCCGTGACGATCCTGTGAACATCCCGTGACGAGGTCAGGTCCGATCCCAGGCAAAAATGGTTCCGCCCGGCCGACGGGTTATGATGACCCCGTGATAACCCCAGGAGACCCGTGACGACCCCGTGATGATCCCGTGACGAGGTCAGGCAAAAGCGCCGGTCCGGCCGAAAAAACGGGGCGAATAAATCCGGGGTTATGACGACCCTGTGACGATCCCGTGACGACCCCGTGAACACCCCGTGACGAGGTCAGGCAAAAGCGCCGGTTTCCACCGCCGCGCAAGTCCCC
>RFHL01000097.1 GCA_003696875.1 Bacteroidota bacterium
CCGGAACCCTAAGCGCTACTCCAGCGGGATATTCTCCAGCAGGATCCGGTTGAAGTCCTCCGGGTCCTCTTCGAGGGTCCCGTGGGCGGCCTGTTCCATCCAGAAAACCGCCTTGGCCGGGGCTTGCAAGCTGTCCAGCCAGGCAGCCGCCTGGACTGAGGGGACATTCCAGTCATGGCGGCCCAGGATCAGGTACACGGGAAAAGTCAGCTGGCGCAAGGTGGAGAAATCTGACTGAGCTATGTCTTGGCGAAGAAACTGGATGGAGTAGTGGTAGGCATCCATCCAGTCGTAGCCTTCATAATCCTGGGTGGCCATGGCCGCCTCGATCTTGGGTTCCATATCGGTGCGGTGCAGCGCACCGCCGTGGGCATACACCAGCTGATACTGGCGCATATGGCCCACATTTTCATCGGTAAAAGGCCTTGCTCCAGGCTGTCGAGTGTCGCGAGGGCAGCCGTATCGGTAGACTCAACCTGCTCCCTCAGCCAGCTTTGGCTGATTTTCCGTCGCTCTTTGGCATCAATAATCTGTGCAATGCCAATGTAGGCCCGCACATCTTCGGGATAGGCCTCCGCGAGGCGTAGTCCGACGATGCTGCCCCATGAATAGCCAGCCAGGATGATTTCATCCTGATCAAACTTTTCCTTCAGATGCTGGACCAGCTCGTGGCCATCCGCGACGATCTGAGCCAGGGTGATGTTTTCCGGGCGAGGGTTTTCCAGGAATGACCTGCCCGCTCCGCGTTGATCCCATAGCACCAGGGTGTACCGCTGCGCCAGATCCAGGTTAAAGGCCCGGGCCTGTGGGGTTTGGGGCCAGGCAGGCCCTCCGTGGATGAGGAGCAGGACGGGATGGTTGGCCTGCGTCTGATGAACCTCAATATATTGAGGCTCTCCGCCCAAAGGCAAGAAATAGGTTTCGGAGACGACCTCAGCCATGGCCGGCGGGGAGGGCTGGCAAGCGAGAATCATTGAGGAAAGCAACCATATCAGCAGAGTGCGAGACATATCATTGGTATTGGTGCAAAAAAGGTACGAAAACCCGGGGGAAATAAGGTGAAGCTGAGACTCAAGTTTTTGCATTGGCCTTCAGCCGATTGCTTATCTATTAGACTTTTCCTATATTGATCCCCAAGGATCGCACAGTTTGTATATCATAGGTTTTGTTTCTCTTCACCCTGAACCTCAGCGCGTGAATGATTTGCTTGGTTTCTGCGTCGCAGCGTCTCTATTTTTCGCATCATTCCTGCTTTTTCACCGCTCTAACCGCATTCTCTTATGAAAAAATGGACCTTCCCTCTTGCCGCGCTCAGTCTGAGCCTCTTTCTGTTTATGGCTTGCCAACAAGCTGTCGACGACATGCCTGTACCCGTTCAGGAAAAGGCTACCTCAACTGACCCTTGTTCGCATGTTGGAGTCGTAAAGGCCAATACCTGTGGCCTATATGTGGAGCTGGAAAACGGCCGTAAAATCTACGCCGAAGAGGTCGAGAACTTCGAGTTGAAAGAAGGGGCTCAAGTGGCCCTCGGCTATCGCCTCGTCAATGTTCCCACCCAGACCGGCACCAACTCCAACAATAGCAACAATGGTAGCTATGGCGGCTGTGGGGTCTCTGATGCCGTGGCCCAAACCCAGCAGTGTATGGCTGACCAGAGCATTGCCCAGGTGGAGTTTACCTGTATCCGCGACAACGAGGACAGCGAGGGAAATCGCTAATTCTAAAGCCATTCAATCCCTTTACAGGCGGCCATCCGATCGGATGGCCGCCTGGCCTTTTTTAGAGCGGCAAACACCCCGGCCCTTGGGCGGTTTTTTCTGTATCTTTGCCTGTCTGTTCCCGTTCCGGGATCCTGGCTTCTACCTCAATAAATATGTTGAATATGCGCTTTTTCCGAATGAGCTGGGCCGTTGGCCTCCTGATGCTGGCTTTTTCCGCCCTGCCCGCCCAAAACTGTGCGACCTTTTCCGAAGAAACCGTAGAGCGGCTTAAGGCCGATGTGTATTACCTCGCCTCGGATGAGCTCGAAGGCCGGGAAGCCGGTACCGAGGGTGAACAAATGGCGCTAGCCTTCATCAGCGAGCGCTTTGCCGAGCTCGGTCTCAAACCCATGGGCGAAGGCGGGACGTTTGTCCAGCCCTTCCCTTTCCACGTGCCCGTGCGTATCGATATGTCTACCCAGCTGGAGCTGGGAGGAGAGCCCCTCGAAATCCAGGAGGACTTCTACCCTGTAGCCTACTCGGCCAATGGAAGCCTCAAAAACCGCGAACTTGCCCCGGTGGGTTTTGGCATTGAGGCCCCCGAACTCGACTACTCCGACTACGAGGCAGGGCAGAGCTATGAGGGAAAAATACTCGTGATCAATTACTCTTCCCCCGATGGGGTCCACCCGCACTCCAAGTACCTCGCCTACCATGACTTGGAAAAGCGGCTGGAGATTGCCGCCGGAAAAGGGGCAGCCGGGGTGATCCTCTTCAATACCGACCGCAACCTGCCCGATCCCGACCCCAACTTTACCCGCATCCTGGGTCGGCAACTGCCGGTATTATTCCTCCGGGCTCACAAGGCCCATTTGCTGGAGGAGTATGGGGCCGTGGATCTGCTCGCCGTACAGATGGAGGAACAGACCCGTACCGGCCACAATGTGGCCGGCCTGCTGGACCGCGAGGCCAAGGAAACCATCATCATTGGAGCCCACTATGACCACCTCGGCTGGGGAGGCGAAGGCTCCCGTTACCTTGATGGCCCCGCCATCCACAATGGCGCGGATGACAATGCCAGCGGCGTCGCCGCTATGTTGGAAGTGGCCCGCTACTTCGCCTCCGGCGAAGCTTTCTCCAGCCACAACCTGCTGTTCCTCGCCTTTTCGGCCGAGGAAAAAGGCCTCCTTGGCTCCAAGTACTTCACCCGCCAGAGTCCCATCAAATTCAAGACTGTCAACTACATGCTCAACATGGACATGGTCGGTCGCCTGAACGAATCCAAAGAGCTGGTCGTCAACGGGGTGGGCACCTCGCCCACCTGGGAGCGCATCCTCCCCGCGCTGGACTGCTACGACCTCCAGCTCAAGACCACTCGCTCCGGTATCGGGCCTTCGGATCATACCTCATTCTACCTGCAAGATGTGCCCGTCCTCCACTTCTTTACCGGCACCCACGAGGACTACCACCGGCCCGAAGACGATGCCGACAAAGTCAACTACGAAGGACTTGCAGAGGTAACTGCCTATCTTGAGACCCTTATCCAAAGCCTCGATTCCGAGGAGAAGCTTGCCTTCACGGCCACGGCCGACGAGCAGCCCACCGGTGGTCGCCGCCGCTTCTCGGTGACGCTGGGGGTTATGCCGGACTATACCTTCGAAGGCGGCGGCATGCGCCTCGACGCCGTAACCGAGGGCAAACCCGCGCAGGCCGCTGGCCTGCAGGGGGGCGACATCATCACCCAGATGGGCGAAGTTCCGATCAAGGACATGATGAGCTACATGCAGGCCCTCGGGATGTTTAAGAAAGGGGACAAGGTCATGGTCACCTACCTTCGCGAGGGCAAAGAGGAACAGGTTGAAGTTACCTTCTAGCAAAGCCCTGCCAGATGATCAGAAAGGCTGTCTTCTTTCGGGAAAACAGCCTTTTTGCTATGGAGTGGGCAGCAATCAAGCAAAAACCGGCCCCGCAAACGGGGCCGGCTCTACTGCTACTTCACTACTCCACTTGGGTATGGTACATGCGTGTGTCCTTTTACAGACCGGAATTACTTGGTAGCCGGCTTTTTGGTGGTCTTGCGGGCCGTGGTCTCCACTTTCTCAGCGGCTTCTTCCACTTCGGCCTGGGCTTCCCCAGCGACCTTCTTGACTTTCTTGACGGTGGCGGTTACCTCCTCACGGGTGCTCATACCCGCGTGGGCTTCCAGTGCTTCAATCCGCTTCACGAGGTCGGCAAGATCCTCCTTGGTAGCCAGCTTAGGCACGTTCATGTTCTTGGTGAAGCTCTCGACCCATTCTTTCATTTTGGCTTCGGCTTCATCGCGCTTGGACTCGATCTGATCGACAAAGTCGCCGACGATCTTGCGGCCTTCTTCTTTGGATACCTTGCCCTGACCGACGAGTTCGTCTACGGCTTCCTGCAGTTTCTCAGCGGTGAGCGATACCAGGCCTACGCCCGTGTAGAGGAATTTTTTAAAGAGATCTTCCATGACTATTTCAATGTTGGATGTGGGTGAAAAAGGAGTTCAATGGTTTTGGCCGTAGGTGGCCTTCGGGATAATAGGTGCAGGATATGTGCCAAAGAAAAAAAACAAAGAAAAATCTGCCTTTTGCCACAAAAACTTCCGTTTTTTGTCAGACAAAACCTGACACCTTTGGGGGTTGCTGTAAAAATTTCGGGTATAGAGCGAACAGCCCACTATCTGAAGGGCATATCCTGCCAAGACCCATTGGAGAGCTGCCAAAAGTGGATCAACTC